>CBHRAM010000547.1:0-1509 GCA_966076165.1 uncultured Chitinophagaceae bacterium | reverse complement strand
ATTTGAATACAACGAAGAATCGATCAAATCGCTCGATTGGAAAGAGCATATCCGGTTACGCCCGGGGATGTATATCGGTAAACTGGGTGATGGATCGGCGCCTGACGATGGGGTGTATGTATTGGTGAAAGAAGTGATCGATAACTGTATCGATGAATATACCATGGGTTATGGTAAGCAGGTAGAACTGAATATTGAAGGCAAAAAAGTGACTGTTCGCGATTATGGCCGCGGTATTCCCCTGGGTAAAGTGGTGGATGTGGTGAGTAAGATCAATACCGGTGCCAAATACGATAGCAAAGCTTTCCAGAAAAGTGTGGGGTTGAATGGTGTGGGTACCAAAGCGGTGAATGCACTGAGCCAGTATTTTAAAGTAACCGCTTATCGTGAAGGAAAGGAGAAAACGGCTGAGTTTGAAAAAGGGGTACTGGTCAAAGAACATAAAGAAACCAAAACGGATGAACCCAACGGAACTTTTGTGGAGTTCATTCCTGATGAAACGGTCTTCCGCAATTTCCATTACATACATGAGTACCTCGATAACCAGTTATGGAACTATTGTTACCTGAATGCCGGCCTGGCCATGCATTTCAATGGTAAGAAATATGTAAGTAAGAACGGTTTGCTGGATCTGTTACAGCGAAAGACCAATCCTGATGAATTACGTTATCCCATTATTCATCTGAAAGGGGATGATATTGAAGTAGCGATCTCTCATAATAATGATTATGGAGAGGATATCTTTTCTTTTGTGAACGGACAATACACAACACAGGGAGGTACCCACCAACAGGCTTTCAGAGAAGCTTATATAAAAGTGATCAGGGATTTCTACAAGAAGGATTATGATGCTTCGGATATCCGTACCAGTATTGTAGCTGCGGTTTCTGTGCGTGTGCAGGAGCCTGTGTTTGAGAGCCAGACAAAAACAAAACTGGGTTCACAAACGGTTTACGAAGGTGGGCCAAGTATGAAGAATTTCATACTTGATTTCCTGGCAAAAGAGCTCGATAATTTCCTTCACCGTAATCCAACGGTTTCTGATGCATTGAAAAAACGCATCGAACAGAATGAAAGGGAAAGAAAGGAACTGGCCGGTATTAAGAAACTCGCTAATGAGCGCGCCAAGAAAGCAAATCTGCATAATAAGAAATTACGCGATTGCAGAATTCACCTGAACGACGAGCCTACTGCCAAGAATAAAGCAGAGTTTATCGCTCTCCAGAATAATTCCACCATTTTTATTACAGAAGGAGATAGTGCCAGCGGTAGTATCACCAAATCACGCAATGTGGATTCGCAGGCCGTGTTCAGTTTGCGTGGTAAGCCTTTGAACAGTTTTGGGCTTACAAAAAAAGTGGTGTATGAGAATGAGGAATTTAACCTGCTGCAACATGCGTTGAATATTGAAGATGGGCTGGAAGGGCTTCGCTATAACAATATTGTCATAGCCACCGATGCCGATGTGGATGGTATGCACATCCGTTTGTTGATGATGACCTTCTTCCT
>CBHRAM010000546.1:0-1509 GCA_966076165.1 uncultured Chitinophagaceae bacterium | reverse complement strand
CCAGCAGATAGTACGAAAGGAAGTAGTAACGAATAAAACTCTATAATGAAGCCGCAGATTCTCAGATACCTTTTATCATCTACGAATCTGCGGCTTTTATTTTGATAATATAGACAAAGGGACCTGCTTACATCCTTTCAATCGATATACATAAAAATACCTGACCACTCCCCCGCTCCTCATCTGTTTGATCGTAACAGGTTGGTCAATACCTGTAAAATATTGTCCGTAAACTTCCTGCACATTCATTGGAAGGTTGGAAGGAACGATCGCATACGCATCATCTCCGATTTTCAATGATGGTCTTATTTTATTTAACCAGGCAAATTTGTGAACATCTTCCAGATGGCCGATAGCAAGGATTTCTGAGCCGGTTTCTTTTTTTGTATAAAACTCCAGGTGCCCGCCGGGAAACCATTTATTGATCAGGATGGGCGAATGAAGTTTCATATTTCCTTTTGCGGCATCTTCTTTTACAATCGTGGCAAAGGTTTTACTGAAATCAGCCCAGCCCGACATATCAAGGGTAGGACAATATTCACCATAATTCTCTTTATCATGGCTGCCAAAGTTTACAGGCGATAACCTGATCAAACCAATACCCACGATCAACACGATAATGATCAATGAACCCGCTACTTTGATCCAACCCGGAAAAATTTTGAAAGATCTTTGTTCCAGATACAATCCACCCACAAAAAACAAAGGAATAAATCCCGGCCCGCTCCAATGCGGCAGTGTGGGGTTTAATAAGGAAACACCCCAGAATAAAAAGATCATCGGCAAGCTCATACACAATAACCACACGGAAGCTTTCTTTCTGTCGAACCGGATCCTTTTACGCAGCATGGCGATCAGCGAGATAACCATCAATATAAAAATAACAGGGTTTTGGTAAGCAAACTCTCCACCTACTTCCCTTCCCAGCATATCCCATTGAATGGTGGTATGGGTAACCCTTTCGGAGTGGTAACGATAAGTGATGAAATCATTGACCACATTCCAGTAAACAATCGGCAGTATACAGAACACCGTTACAGCAACCCCTGCATACAAACGCCAGTTCAATAGCCATTTGGCCCTGGTAAGCAGCAGGAACAAACCAAAGCCTGCCCACAGGTATAAACCATGGACTTTGCACAAAGTAGCCAACCCGATCATCAATCCTAATAATAACCAATTCGTTAATTTCTGTTCATCATTTCTGATAAAGAGATGCGCCATGATATAGAGAGCGCCGGTCCAGAAAGGCATTTGTGGCGAATCGGGAAGGATAAAAAAACCGGCGATGAATCCTGTATAAACAGAACAGTTATAGATCAGCGCAGCATACCAGCCTGCTTTTTCATTAGCCAGTAATCTGCCTGTTTTAAAAATGAACCAGGTAGATAGGGCGGCACACAAAATACTTCCTGACCGAAGTGATACACCGCTGGCCCAATGCAGGTTAAAAGAAGTTAAGCGGATCAGCCATCCCACCATAGGCGGATGATCGAAATGATTCCAGTC
>CBHRAM010000545.1:0-1528 GCA_966076165.1 uncultured Chitinophagaceae bacterium | reverse complement strand
TGATCTATGGCCTGGTGGCACCCGGTTATGAAATGGCGGAAGTAGTGGCAGATCACTTAGTGGGTGGACAAAAAGCTTTTCATGGTTTTGATATGAGTACCAAACTCAAACTGATCGGTGTAGATGTAGCGAGTTTTGGTGATCCCTTTGTAACGGCGGCTGATGGACGTACGGTGGTATTGGAAGATACCATGAAAGGAATTTACAAGCGGATCAATATATCACAGGATGGAAAATATTTGTTGGGTGGAATATTGATCGGGGATGCAGACGCCTACAACAGATTATTGCAGACTGCAAAGAACAAAGTGATCCTTCCGCCAAATCCGGAAGACCTGATCCTTGGATCAAGAGGTGGAGAGGGCAGTGGCGATAGTGTGGCAGCTTTACCGGATGATGCCATTATCTGCAGTTGTGAAAGCGTAACCAAAGAAGCGATCTGCAAAGCTGTTACAGATCATCATTGCGAAGCGGTTGATGAAATAAAAAAATGTACCAAAGCCGGTACGGGTTGTGGGGGATGTGTACCCATGGTGAAAGACCTGATGCTGCATACCATGGCTGCGAATGGTAAATATGTACGTAATGTGATCTGTGAACATTTCCATTATTCCCGCCAGGAATTATTTGACCTCGTCAAGATCAATCAATTGAGATCTTATGATGAAGTATTGGATACTTTCGGAAAGAATGATGGCTGTGAGATCTGCAAACCAGTAGTTGCTTCCATATTAGCCAGTCTCTGGAATGAACTGATCCTTGATAAAGGCAATGCGACTGCGCAGGATTCGAATGACCGTTTTCTTGCGAATATTCAAAAAGGCGGAACTTATTCTGTAGTGCCGCGGATCCCCGGAGGTGAGATCACACCGGATAAACTGATCATCATTGGCCAGGTAGCGAAGGAATATAATCTCTATACAAAAATAACAGGGGGACAACGTATCGATCTCTTTGGTGCACATTTATCTGATCTCCCTGCCATCTGGAAAAAATTAATTGAAGCCGGTTTTGAAAGCGGCCATGCATACGGTAAAGCTTTACGCACGGTGAAAAGCTGTGTGGGCAGTACCTGGTGCCGTTTTGGTTTGCACGACAGTGTAAGTTTTGCGATCCAGATCGAAGAACGGTATCGCGGATTGAGGGCGCCGCATAAAATTAAATCAGGTGTATCCGGTTGTATCCGCGAATGTGCGGAAGCCCGCTCAAAAGATTTCGGGATCATCGCTACAGAAAAAGGATGGAACCTCTATGTGTGTGGCAATGGCGGATCCAAACCCCAGCATGCTTTATTGTTTGCTACCGATCTGGATAGCGAAACATGTATCAGGTATATTGACCGCTTTTTAATGTTCTATATCAAAACTGCAGATCCATTGATGCGCACAGCACCCTGGCTCAATAAAATGGAAGGAGGAATCACTTACCTGCAGAATGTGATCATTAACGACAGCCTGGGTATTGCAGCAGAATTGGAAAAAGAAATGCAGTTATTGGTAGACAGTTATAAATGCGAGTGGAAAGAAGT
>CBHRAM010000544.1:0-1532 GCA_966076165.1 uncultured Chitinophagaceae bacterium | reverse complement strand
AGGGAAAAGGAAAGTTGATCGTTTCAGAAACGATGCGGAATAAATTCTTCTTATCGATCGTATCTCCTACATAAGGCTCCATGATCAGGAATGCCAGTTCTTCTTTGGAATAGCCATCAATATTTCTAATAACGGATGGATCGATTACCGGAATGGTTTCAGGAAAGTATAACCCCTTATCCGGTGCCTGTCCTTTAATAGTGGCTTCTTGGAAACTTACATTAGGAGCTGTTTTATTGAGACTGTAATAGTTCATTTAGAATTTTTATTTCACGCAGAGACGCAAAGGCGCGGTTTGTTTAATTGCGCCTTCGCGCCTTTTCGTGCATTTTTAAATTATTCAACAAACCTCACACCGGCTTGGTTGATATTCGTTACATACGTATGATGATCCAAAGACAACCTTTCATATACAGCATGCATTTGTTTTTCTACTTCTTTGGCAGTCACTTCATCTTTACTCAACATAAAAATCGATGGTCCTGACCCAGAGATGCCCCCACCTAACGCTCCGGCTTCTTTGCTTAATTGTTTGATCTGATCAAACCCCGGAATTAAGATACTTCTCACCGGTTCTATCAGTACATCTTCCAGGGACCGGCCAATCAATTCATAATCACTTTTTAATAAGCCTGCAACCAACCCGGCAATATTGCCCCATTGGCGTATGGCATCTTTTAGTAAAACCTGTTGTTTTAAGATACCTCTTGCATCAGAAGTTCTTACTTCAATTTGCGGGTGTACAATGGTTACAAATAATGGTGGTGCGGTAAGCGGTACTATATCTAAAGGAAAAATAGAACGGATCAAAGTAACACCTCCATAGATACAGGGTGCAATATTATCGGCATGTTTTACCCCCGAAGCCAGTTTCTCGCCATTCATCGCAAAACGAACCAGGTCTTCATTGGCAAATCGGTCTCCCAATAAACGATTGGCTGCCACCACTGCACCCGCAGAACTCGCTGCGCTGGAACCTACGCCGCTTCCTGGTTTAATATGTTTACAGATGCGCAATTCAAATCCTCTTTTCTCATCGGGCATTTCTTCCTGCATGGCAAGCAGGGCCGCACCGGCTACATTTAATTCAGGAACCGTGGGCAGGTTATATGCATCTTCATTAATGATCGTGATACCGGGTTGATCCGTAAAACGGATACTCATCTCATCATACGGATCGTTCACTGCAAAGCCCAGCACATCAAACCCGCAGACCATATTGGCAACGGTGGCGGGTGCGAGAACACGAACATGCCCATGCACACCATCACCGCCAGCCGCACCCCCCAGCCCCCTGAAGGGGGAGTAAAAAAAGTTATTATTAAAAAGCAGTTTCATGAATGATACATAATATTTTTATTCAGACCTCATTATTAACTCCCCCTTCAGGGGGCTGGGGGGTCTCATCGCGCTACTCTTATAATATCCGCAAACACCCCGCTCGCCGTAACATCCGCACCGGCTCCCGCACCCTTGATCACCAAAGGTTGTTCAGGATAACGGTCAGTATAAAACAATACGAGGTTATCCTT
>CBHRAM010000543.1:0-1551 GCA_966076165.1 uncultured Chitinophagaceae bacterium | reverse complement strand
TTTTTAGTTTTTATTAAGTTTCTATAAACAAAAAAAAACCCCCCGACTCACCCCACACTACTCACGAATAACTACATTTAAAAAAATTACTACTCAAAAAATAACAACCCAACATGAAAAACATTGCTATGCTCGGCTCCGGATTTATCGGGCGATTTTATGCAGACTCTTTACAAGGTTACAGAAGCAGGGATAAAGTGATCAGCATTTATTCCCGCCGGGAAGAAAGCGCGAAAAAATTTGCTGAAGATTATGGTTGCACACACTGGACAACTGTTATGGAAGAATCCATTGCACATCCGGATGTGGACATTGTTTGTATTGCTTTACCCAATAACCTGCATGAAGCAGCTGTAATGCTTTGCTGCAAACATAAAAAAGCGGTCATGACCACCAAACCCCTTGGCCGTAACGCAGAAGAAGCCAAACGCATGCTGCTCGCAGTGGAAGAAGCGGGTATTTTTAATGGATACCTGGAAGACCTTGTTTATACGCCTAAGTTCATTAAGGCAAGTCAGAGTGTGAGAGAAGGTGCTTTGGGAAGGATCCTATGGGCCAAATCAAGAGAAACCCACCCTGGCCCGCACAGTGACTGGTTCTGGGATATTGAACAGGCCGGTGGTGGCTGTATACTCGATCTGGGTTGCCATTGTGTGGAGATCACGAGAAGTTATATCGGAAAAGATATCAAACCGGTGGAAGTGATGTGCTGGGCAGATACACAAGTGAAACCCATCGATGCAGAAGACCATGCGATCGGCCTGGTAAAATATGAGAACGGTGCCATTGGCCAGTTTGAAGTAAGCTGGACCTTCCGCGGTGGCCTAGACCTGCGCGATGAAGTGATGGGAACCGAAGGCACGATCTGGATCAATAGTTTTTTACGTACAGGTTTTGATATGTTCACTACCGGTAAAGGCGGCGATTATATTGCAGAGAAAGCTGAAAGCAATAGCGGCTGGTTATTTCCGGTGGGCGATGAATTGAATGAACTGGGTTACAACCATATGTTCATGGATATGTTTGATGCCATGGAGAAAGGTGTGGCACCCAAAGAAACTTTTTATGATGGGTATGTTGTGAATGCCATCCTTGATGCTGCCTACCGCTCTGCCAAAACAAAGATCTGGGAGCCGGTAAAACTGGATATCTGGAGAGGAAAAACAGGTTTATCCAAAGAAAGTCATCTCGTAGAGTATGATGCAGAACATTACCTGGTAAAAGAGGAGATGACACACTATGGTGCGAAGAAACTGATACTGAAGAATAAACAATCCGGAAAGATTATTGAAAGGATCCTTGAATAAATTCAATTGAACAAAGAACAGAAGAGCAGGGAACAGACGAACAAGGAACGAAAACCAGAAGATCAATCTTAATAAAAATTTCGTCTGTTCATCTGTTCCTTGTTCTTCTGTTCAATATTAAAAAGCATGCTATGCATACTTCCTCTGCTAAATTATTGGCCATTCTTGTAACATCGCTGCTGCTCAACGCATGCGGATCAAATCATGAAACAGAATGGACAGTATATGGAGGTAGCAAAACTGC
>CBHRAM010000542.1:0-1554 GCA_966076165.1 uncultured Chitinophagaceae bacterium | reverse complement strand
TCTTAATTTTATTACACCCGCTAAGCGCCTGGGTCTCAGTACAGATGCAGAAATAAACGATCTGAACGAAGGAATCATCAGAACCGCATCGGTTACCTTATCTTCATACAACGTATCAATACACAAAACAATGGCAGGGATAAAAATAATCGGCAAAAGAAAAAGGATCGCACTGGTTGCGCACGATCACAAGAAAGTGGACCTGATGGAATGGGCCGTGCATAACAAAATAGAACTGGCCAAACACGAACTGATTGCAACGGGTACAACCGGAAAACTATTGGAAGAAGCCCTGGACAGGCCGGTAAAAAAATTAATGAGCGGCCCGCTTGGTGGTGACCAGCAGATTGGTGCGATGATCGCGAATGGAGAGATCGATATGATGTTCTTTTTCTGGGATCCGATGGAAGCGCAGCCACACGACAGCGATGTAAAAGCATTGCTGCGTTTATGTGTGGCATGGAATATACCCATGGCCTGCGACAGGGCCACCGCAGATTTTATTATGACATCCCCATTCATGCGCAGTGAATACAAATCGGCACAACCGGATTATGGCGGCTATTTAAACAGGAAGATCAAAAATGAGTAGGGTGATTCTACGTCCTTGGCAAAAACAGGATGCGCAGGAACTGGCGGCCGTTGCCAATAACCGGAATATCTGGAACAACGTGCGCGATGCATTGCCCAGTCCGTATACCGTAATGGATGCATTGCAATGGATCGCTCATGTTAACAGCCAGCAGCCCGTAATTAATTTTGCGATTGTTTGTGATGGAACCGTGGTGGGAAGTATTGGTTGTCAGCCCAAAGAAGATATTTCGCGAAAGAATATTGAGATCGGTTATTTTATCGGAGAGCCATACTGGGGCAAAGGAATCGCCACCGAAGCCGTGAAGCACCTGCTCGGTTTTATTGCAACGAGGCTGGATATCGTAAGAATTGAAGCCCATGTTTTTGCACAGAACAAATCTTCAATGAAAGTGTTACAGAAGAACGGATTTTACCTGGAAGCGATTCACAGAAGAGCCGTGATCAAGAACAACGAGATCCTGGATGATTATGTGTGGGTAAAACTATTATAGAACAAGCCAATCCTAATAACTGATATATGAGAAAAACCCTCTTAGTTTTTGCACTGCTGTTTTGTACCGGCATTTTTGCGCAGGACACCATTACAAAAGCAGATATTCAATCTGCCGCCAAACTTCTCGACCTGAGTTTCACCCAGAAAGAAGTGGACACCATGTATGATGGTGTGAAAGAAAACCTGATGGGCTATAAGTTGATGCATAAACAGTCGCTCAACAATAATATACCCATGAGTATGTGGCAGAGCCCCGTTTTACCCGGCATGAAATTTAATGAAAAACAGGACCCGGTAAACTGGAATATTCCAAAAGATGTTGCGTTGCCGCTAAACCGTAATGATCTTGCGTTTTATAATATTCTGCAATTGGCGTCGCTGATCAAAAACAAAAAGATCAGTTCGGTTGAGCTCACACAATTCTTTATCGGCCGCATAAAAAAATATGGCGACACCTTACAATGTGT
>CBHRAM010000541.1:0-1572 GCA_966076165.1 uncultured Chitinophagaceae bacterium | reverse complement strand
AGAACTGGGCCTATGATGCGGCCAATGTAAAACTGATCGTGGTACAGTCTTACCCATTGATATTGCAGTTTGTGATCAGCATCATGAGCTGGGAGTTTTTTTATATCCTGATCGAACACCATGGACAGCAGGCGCTTGCCATATCCAATACCATGCGGAACATCTTTGGTTTCTTTGGCTGTTTTACCTGGGCATTCGCGGCTACGGCCAATACGATGGTGAGTAATGTGATCGGACAAAATCTGCAAGAACAGGTACCAAGGCTGATCAACCGGATCATGTTCTGGAGCCTGGGGTTTGCTTCACTGGTTTGTCTGTTCCTCAATCTGTTTCCACATGCATTCCTGTCGATCTACGGTCAGGGCGAAGATTTTATCACGGCAGCGATCCCGGTTCTCAGAATTGTATCCAGTGCCCTGTTGTTTATGTCTATCTCAGTCGTCTGGATGAATGCGGTTACCGGTACGGGAAATTCAAAAATGAACCTGCTCTCTGAGTTTGCCGCCATTACTTTTTATTGTATCTATGTTTATATAGTGCTTGAAAAAATGAACCTCCCGCTGGTATGGGGATGGGCCAGTGAGTGGATCTACTGGACAACGATCTTTATCCCTTCTTTCTGGTATATGCGGAGCGGACGTTGGAAGAACAGGAAAATATAGAACAATAGAACAGAGGAACAGAAGAACAAGGAACAGAGGAAGTGAAAAGCATTCATCGGTTCATCTGTTCCTTGTTCTTCTGTTCTATTATTCGATTCCCCCCCCCATATCTGGCATCATATTTGGTTTAAAATTTACTTAAACCAACCTTATGAAAAAATCTGTTTCTTTCATTTTCTGTTTGCTGCTCTTCAGTTTAGTGAATGCCCAGTTCAACAAAAGCCAAAAAATGATCGGGTGGCAATTAGATATGAGTGTGTACAACAATAACCTGGGGCCTTCGTCAGGTTCTGAGCAGCATGGCAGTAATTTCTTTACCTCTGTTTCTTTTTTAAAATTCAAATCGCCAACCGTTTTTACGGGATTCGGTATCACTTACTCCTACAACTATAATCACACGGGTATTGGTACCATCAACGCAGAACACATTGACAGGAGCCAGGGTCTTGGCCTTTTTGTAACCGGCACAAAACTTTTACCACTTGCAAAAAAATGTTACATAGGTTTTACCGGAACCGGTGGTGGCCAATATGGATATGGCAAAACGACCTATACACTGAACAACACAAAAACTGACGGCAGAAGTTATACCGTATATGCAAACGGAACACTCGGTGTATTCTATCATTTGAATCAACGATTCCTGTTAAATACAAACCTGATCAACCTGGTCAGCCTCAATTATTTCAGCAACCGTTTGGGGAGCGGCGCCAGTGAAGTGAGATCCAATAATTTTACCTTCAGTTCGGGTTTGAATGGATTCTCATTGAACAATGTTGGAATTGGGGTGAGGTATTTGCTGAAATAGCAGATAGGTTATTGGAGATTGTTAGGATAAAAACAGGAAAGTATAGAACAATAGAACAGAGGAACAGATGAACAAGGAACAGAGGAAGTGAAAAGCATTCAT
>CBHRAM010000540.1:0-1587 GCA_966076165.1 uncultured Chitinophagaceae bacterium | reverse complement strand
GGCTGATTTTTTGGGTTTGGGAAGTTTTACGCCTTCTTCATTCAGCTTCATGGCCGCTTTTAGAAAAGCGGTAAGTACCTTATCTGATGGAAGGTCCTTCAGGCTGGTGAGTTTTCCCAATGAACCCATTGAATGGCGGCTCAGGATACCTTCGGGGTCGGCGATAAGTTTGGTTTTCCAGAAACCAAAAGCACAATGTGCTTTAAAAGAAGCCATGGTGCAGAAAGGGCCTTTGTAATCAAATGCAGTGAAGCCCCATTTAATGGTTTCTTCCACTTCCGGACAAACCTTGTGTACCAGTTTACGGAGATGGGTCATAACCGGTTGTGCAAAGGGTTGTGCTTTGGCAATATATGCATCAACACGTGGATCGGTCTTTGGCATATGCGGGATTTTGTATTCTAAAATACAAAATGTTGTTGGTCATAAGACCAACAACGGCGAAGGAAAGCAATAAAAAAGCCATCCCGTTTTAATGGAATGGCTTTCATATAAAAGAGGTGATCTACAATTTCTTGATCATGATATTTTTAAACCACACTTCATTTCCATGATCCTGTAATGCAAAATGGCCTTTGAAAATGGTACCAAACGCGGGCCATTGTTTGAACTTACTGCCTGCAATCATTTGCTTCCAGTTATCATCGCCGTAAGTGGTGGTTAAAAGAGATACACCATTGAGCATAAACTCCAGTTTTCCATGATCAGCAATGATCTCGGCTGTGTTCCATTCGCCAACAGGTTTTACAGCACCTTCTTTTCCGGCAACCAGGTCGTATAAATTACCCGCTCTGTGTTTATTGATCTTGCCATCTGAATGACCATCATTATCCAGTACCTGCATTTCGGGACCGGTATGGTAGGTTTGTTTGAATTTCGCAGAATCTTCCTGTACCCAAAAGATCAGTCCGCTGTTTCCTTTGGATGAGATCTTCCAGTCGTATTTGAAATGGAAATTCTCATACTCTTTATCGGTAACCAGGTCCTGGGAAATCTTCAGCGACTTATCCCTTTTATCTTTATCGTAAGAAATAGCACCATCTTCAACAAACCAGGCAGGGCTTGCGGTTTTCATACCGTAAGAATGCCAGCCTTTTAGTGTTTTTCCGTCGAAGAGAGAGGTCCAGCCTTTTTCTTTTTGTACAGGTGGTGTTTTTACAGCGGTAAGCTTAGCCGGTGATGCCACCAGTAAAGAAAGCGCCAGAACGGTGATCGCAGAGAATGATTGCATGAATTTGTTTTATTTGTTTCTGAGTAAGAGAACGTATTTAACCATTTGTTGGGCATCAGCTTCTGAAAGCTGCGGATGCGGTGTCATTGGGATAGCACCCCAAACACCAGAACCTCCTTTGATCACTTTGCCGGCAAGCATCGCTACATTGGCTTCGGTGTTCTCATATTTAGCTGCCACATCTTTATAAGCAGGGCCGGTTAATTTCTCACTTACTTTATGACAGGTAAGACAATCTGATTTTGCGATCAGCTCAAGGCCTTTCTGGTAATCAGGGTTAGAACTGAGTGAGTTGGTTTCTGCGGCAGCAGGTGCTGCTGCTTTCTCATCTTTTTTCTCTGCGTTACCGCCACATG
>CBHRAM010000539.1:0-1606 GCA_966076165.1 uncultured Chitinophagaceae bacterium | reverse complement strand
GCATTCTGTAACAGGAACGGAACGTAACTGGAAATGGTTTAAGATGATGCTGGGCGAAACCTTTACCTGGCATGCTAAATTTCAAAAATTCACCATTAAAAAACTCGATGCAACACATCCCTCCATGGAAGGCGTACCGGCTTTATGGGAGCGGGAAGATGAATGTTATTTCGGAAGGGAAATGTATCCCGGTATCAAAGTATTAATGGCACATGATGTAAGTACACTGGATACCAAAGATAAAAAACAGGACAGCTTACTAAAAGCAAACCTGGGTACGTATACCTATTATGTCCCCGCCGTATGGTACCAGCATTTTGAAGGTGGGAATATCTGGGTTACAACACTGGGGCATACCAAAGAAAGCTACCAGGATCCGGTGTATAAGAACCATTTACTACAAGGCATTAAATATATGGCCAGTCAGTATAAAGGATTGAATTATGCCAATGCACATGCCGTGGGGAAAGATGACCCGCTTAAGTAATTAAGGATTAGAAATTAATAATTAAAAATTGAAAAGATAAAATGCGTAGAAATTGTTTATTTGGAGCGATATTGTTTTTTATGACAAATGTAGATGCACAGCAACCGGCTGTAAAACTGATCACGCTTGATCCGGGACATTTTCATGCAGCATTGGTGCAGAAATCCATGTACCCGCAGGTAGACCCGACCGTGCATGTGTATGCAAAAAAAAGTGCCGACCTGCAAATGCACCTTGATAAGATCAACGGCTACAATGCAGATGCCAAAGCACCTACGCATTGGAAAGAAGTGGTGTATGAAGGAGATGATTATTTAAACCGGATGTTGAAAGAGAAGAAAGGAAATGTAGTGGTGCTTGCCGGTAATAACCAGTTGAAAACGGACTATATCCTGAAATCAATACAAGCCGGCTACCATGTCTTTTCTGATAAGCCGATGGTGATCAATGAAAAAGGATTTGAACAGTTGAAGCAGGCATTTACTGTGGCAGGAAAAAATAAATTATTGCTGTACGATATCATGACAGAACGTTATGAAATCACCACCATTCTGCAAAGGGCATTGTCTATGCAACCCGCTTTATTTGGCCAGTTGCAGAAGGGCACGGAAGCAGAACCTGCTGTAACCAAAGAAAGTGTTCACCATTTCTATAAATATGTTTCGGGAGCGGTATTAACCAGGCCGGCCTGGTTCCTGGATGTAGAACAGGAAGGAGAAGGAATTGTAGATGTAACCACGCACCTGGTTGACCTTGTGCAATGGGAATGTTTCCCCGACCAGGTGATCAATTATACAAAAGATATTAAACTCACTACTGCCAAAAGCTGGCCAACCGTGATCAGTAAATCACAGTTCAGTGAGCTTACGAAAATGAATGAAGCGCCTGCTTACCTGAAAAAATATACAGATGATAAGCAGAATATCAGTGTGCTGAGTAATGGTGAGATCAATTACACCATCAAAGGGGTACATGCAAAAGTTTCGGTGATCTGGAATTATAAAGCACCGGATGGAACGGGCGACACTCATTATTCCATTATGCGTGGCACAAAAGCCAACCTGATCATCAGGCAGGGTGCAGAACAACAATATAAACCCACTTTATATATTGAAACAA
>CBHRAM010000538.1:0-1606 GCA_966076165.1 uncultured Chitinophagaceae bacterium | reverse complement strand
ACGGTTTCTAAAATAAAAGTGAATGATAAAGCAGTCAGTTTTTCACAGAGAGAGGATAAGATCTACATCAGTTCCGCAACAAGCTTTGTTGCCGGTAAACAAAAAGTATTCATCGAGTATGGTGGTGAACCTCCTGTGGCCGTTCGGCCGCCATGGAACGGTGGGTTTACCTGGACCAAAGATGCCAATGGCAACCCATGGGTAGTGATCAATTGCCAGATGGAGGGAGGTAAGATCTATTTCCCCTGTAAAGACCATCCCAGTGATGAGCCGAACGAAGGGGTTGACCTGAAAATCACGGTACCAAAGGGTTTGGTGGTGGCAGGCCCGGGGTTGTTACAGGGTGTAACCACTAAAAACGACAAATCCACGTATCACTGGAAAACCAATTATACCATCAGCAATTATTGTGTCATTTTTAATGTGGCAAAGTATAGAGTGTTTACAAAAAACTATACAACCGTTGCCGGCAATATTGTGCCCATGCAGTTTTATTTACTGGAAGAAGACACTGCCGCTGCGCAACATGCATTTGAAGTAAAAGAAAGGGACACCCGTGTACTGGAAAAATATTTTGGAGAGTACCCATGGGTAAAAGAAAAGATCGGTTTGGCAGAAGTCTCTAATCCGGGTATGGAACACCAGACCATGATCACTTACGGAGATAAATTCAAATACCAGAAAGTGGGCGGACAGGATTATTCAGCCAATCTTTTTCACGAATACGCGCATGAATGGTGGGCCAACAAAGTAACCAATAAAGACTGGGCCCATATGTGGATCCAGGAAGGCATTGCCACTTATGCAGAAGCATTGTGCTTCAGGGAAATGGGTGGTGAAGAAGCGTATAACCAGTTGATCTTTGCACATCAACGAAGTGTAAAGAACCGGAAACCCATGGTGCAGGGCGATGAAGTAACCGAAGCGGTAACCTATGCCGGTGGCGATATCTATACAAAGGGATCCTGTTTTATGCATACGCTGCGTTATGTGTTGGGAGATGAAACTTTCTTTCCCACATTAAAAACACTGGCTACAAACCCGGCTTATACCTACGATAATTTTGTTACCTCTTCAGATGTAGAACAACTCTTCAGTAAACAGTATGGCAAAGACCTGAAACCCCTGTTCGATTTTTATCTGCGTACAACAGATGTGCTGGATTTTACCGTAAAGCAAACGGCCTTCCATACATGGTCCATCAAACAAAATAATTTCTTTATGCAGTTGCCGATTGATATTACCACAGATACCGGTACACAAAGAATGGTTATAGAAAAAGATGGGATCAGCATTTCTTCCAAAACACCACCCATAGTGGATGCAGCGGGACATTATCTGAAAAAAGTATTGATCCAGTAAGGTTCAACACTATTTCACTTGCATTAAAACACATTGAAAATGTTGTAGTTATGCAAGACTGTCAGGATCTTCTGTTGCACGACAGCAACCAGGTAACGCGTTTCCCCGTAAATCAGGCAATTATGCAGGTTTAACCCCCTATGCACCTTACAAAGGATGCCCGGCATCGTTTATCTTTGTATTTGGCAAAGCCGTTTACGAATCCAATATTGTATGACCAGTAATGATCTTTTTTCAGCCTATC
>CBHRAM010000537.1:0-1619 GCA_966076165.1 uncultured Chitinophagaceae bacterium | reverse complement strand
TTTTTGATGAGCATGGTACAGAACGTACAAGTGTGCGACGCAAGAGGCGATGCCGGATGATCGGCTGCCGGGTCCATACTTCGTGGTTCGTACTTCTAAAATCGTACTTCAGATGGCTTTACAAGCAGGTATTGTGGGATTACCGAATGTGGGTAAATCAACGCTTTTTAACGCAGTTAGTAATAGTGCCAAAGCACAGGCGAGCAATTATCGCTTTTGTACCATTGAGCCCAATGTGGGACTGGTGGATGTGCCGGATGCACGTTTGAATAAATTGGCGGAGCTGGTTGTACCAGACCGTATTGTGCCTACACAAATGGAGATCGTGGATATTGCCGGCCTCGTTCGTGGTGCCAGCAAGGGCGAAGGATTGGGTAATAAATTCCTGGGCAATATCCGTGAGGTAGATGCCATCATTCATGTGATCCGTTGTTTTGAAGACGAGAATGTATTGCGTGAAGAAGGTGCGATTAACCCGATCAGTGATAAAGAGATCATTGAAACAGAATTACAGTTGAAAGACCTTGACAGTGTTGAGAAGAAATGGTCCAAAGTGGAGAAAATGGCCCGTGTGGGTTCTGATACCAAATCAAAAGCTGAATTTGAAATATTAGGCCGTTGCAAAACTCATCTGGAACAGGGAAAGAATATTCATACACTGGGACTGGATAAGGAAGAGAAAACGGTTTTGGCCGATCTTTTTTTATTGACCGATAAACCGGTTCTCTATGTTGCCAACGTAGATGAAGCCAGCATGCATACCGGTAATAAATATTCTGAAGCTTTAGCTGCAGCAGCCAAAGCAGAGGGTGCAGAAGTGATCGTGATGTGTAACAATATTGAAGCCCAGATAGCCGAGATGGAATCGCCCGATGATAAGCAGATGTTCATGGAAGAATACCATATGGCCGAGCCTGCTTTGAACCGGTTGATCACTTCGGCATATAAATTACTGAACCTGGATACCTATTTCACAGCCGGTGTGCAGGAAGTAAGGGCATGGACCATTCACAAAGGCTGGAAAGCCCCACAGGCTGCCAGTGTGATCCATACTGATTTTGAAAAAGGATTCATCAAAGCGGAAGTGATCGCTTATGAAGACTTTGTAAAATACGGAAGTGAAGCCGCCTGCCGCGAGAATGGCCGCTTACGGATTGAAGGAAAGGAATATGTGGTGCAGGATGGAGATGTGATGCATTTTAGATTTAATGTTTAATAACGCTTATAACGCGAAACGCATAATGCTGAACGCTTAACGCCGGTCGCTCTTTTTTTTTGCGTTCTGCGTTAAGCGTTTTGCGTTCAGCTCATAAAAGGATTGCCATGCCCGATTTATCCATCTGGGAAAAAGAGACCTGGTACACACACCAGGATATCCTGATCGTGGGTGCGGGTTTGATGGGGTTATGGTCTGCACTGGAGTTAAAGAAAAGAAAGCCCTCTCTTCGTATCACGATCCTTGAAAGAAACACAACGCCATTGGGTGCGTCTACCCGTAATGCCGGTTTTGCCTGCTTTGGCAGCCCTACAGAACTGATCCATAATGCAGATACCATGGGTACAGATGCCATGTTACAGATCGTTGAACAGCGGCATAAAGGCATTGAGAAGATCAAAGC
>CBHRAM010000536.1:0-1639 GCA_966076165.1 uncultured Chitinophagaceae bacterium | reverse complement strand
TTTTGCAGTGGAGATCAAGGGCAAAAAAATCCTTTTTGACCCCTTTATCACTTACAATGAACTGGCAAAGGATATTGATGTAAACAGTATTGAGGCTGATTTTATTTTTCTGTCACATGGCCATGCCGATCATATTGCCGATTGCATAGCCATTGCCAAAAGAACCGGCTGCCAGGTAGTGGCCAGCTGGGAAATTCACGAATGGTTGAATAAGAACGGGATCAGCAATACCCATCCGATGAATACCGGTGGAAAATGGCATTTTGATTTTGGTACGGTCAAATGTGTGGTGGCACAGCACAGCAGCGGTTTACCCGATGGCAGTTATGGCGGAAACCCGATGGGTTTTCTCTTCACGTCAACCGAAGGCAATTTCTATTACAGTGGTGATACCGCCCTTACACTGGATATGCAACTGATACCCGGCTGGGCTAAACTGAACTTTGCGGTATTACCTATCGGTGACAATTTTACCATGGATGTGGCCGATGCCGTAAAAGCAGCCGGTTTTGTGGATTGCACAACCATAGTAGGTGTACATTACAATACTTTCGGTTTTATTAAGATAAATGAGGAAGAGGCGAAAGCAAGCTTTGCCGCATCAGGAAAAAAACTGTTGCTGCCCGGTATTGGAGAAACAATAGATATTTAAAACAATTAAACGTCCGCCCCAGGCGGATTGGGGGTCGTTATTTATGGCGAGAATTATCGGAGTGGCCAATCAAAAAGGCGGGGTAGGTAAAACAACATCAGCTATCAATGTGGCGGCCAGCCTGGCTGTGCTTGAATTCAAAACATTACTGGTTGATGCCGACCCACAGGCCAACAGCACAACGGGTGTGGGATTTGACCTGCATAATATCACCAACAGTTTATATGATTGTATGGTGAATAATGTATTGGCGGCAGATGTGATCCTGAAAAGTGAAATCCCTAACCTGGATATTATCCCATCACATATTGACCTGGTAGGGGCAGAAATTGAAATGATCAATTATCCCAACAGGGAAAATGTGTTGAAAGGGATATTGGATGCGGTACGCGACCGTTATGATTTCATCATTATAGATTGTTCCCCTTCTCTGGGCCTGATCACGGTAAACTCGTTGGTGGCATCAGACAGTGTGATCGTTCCGGTACAGTGCGAATTCTTTGCACTGGAAGGATTGGGTAAATTACTCAACACCATCAAGATCGTTCAAAGCCGCCTTAATCCTGAGTTACAGATCGAAGGGATCTTAATGACCATGTACGATGGCCGTTTACGCTTATGCAACCAGGTGGTAAGTGAAGTAAGAAGACATTTTGATGATATGGTCTTCGATACCATCATCCACCGCAACACACGCTTAAGTGAAGCCCCCAGCGTAGGTAAGCCGGTGATACTGTATGATGCCGAAAGCAAAGGCGCTGTGAACTATCTAAACCTCGCAAAAGAAATTTTACAGAATAACGGCATGACAAAAATGTCGAACCAGGAAAGAATCATAGAATAATTTTGAAATTTTGGAATTGGGAAATTTTGAAATTTTTCTACCCCAATTTTTAATTTCTAATTTTTAATTTTTAATTAGAATGTCCACTCCCAAGCAAAATAAAGACCTCATCGGAAAAGGGCTTCGCTCTTTGTTACAGAATA
>CBHRAM010000535.1:0-1668 GCA_966076165.1 uncultured Chitinophagaceae bacterium | reverse complement strand
GGGGACGCCTTTGATTATTATGCCATAAGAATAATTAAAAATTAAAAATTAAGAATTTTTTGAGTGCATTAAAAAGCCGGATGACATTTCATCAGGCTTTTTAATGCACTCAATTTTTAATTTCTATTTTTTAATTCTTAATTATCTCCTCGGCATCCAGAATCCTAACCAAACCCCACAAATCCCCCATCCTGCGAGTGCATCAATTAAATGTGCACGGACATCGAAGATCCGGTACCAGATATAGGTGTTGTAAGGTTCATAGATAAAAATGATAAGGCCGGTGAAGATACAGGCCATGAATACATTGACAAATCCGGGTTTGCTCCATTTGCCGATGATCCAGCATAAAAGCCATACCATGAACATGCTGGCGATGAGTCCGCGGAACATATTCATGTACATATCGTTCATGGTTAAATTGAAGGTTTTATGGTATTGGATAAAAGCCCAGGGCTTACCCAATCCCTTCTCGCCGGCTTTATTGGCTTCTTCAAAAGAAGTGCCCTTGGGTACGGTAGGTAAGAGATAGCCGCCTTCTTTCTCCAGCGTGGCATCGAGGAATTTCATGATGGTATCCTGCTTGGCTGTATAATCCTGTGCCGGGCGATGGATATCGAGCATGGTCCAGGAAAGTGTTTGCCAGATAAAGATGAGTAAGCCACCAACAATAGCACCAATCAATGATTTTTTCATATGGGGTAATTTGTTTAGACAAACAAAATAGAAAACAGAATTCGTATTTGCAATAGCTGAGGTTCTTTCTTTATGTATCGGCTTTGTGTGAAAAAATGAATATGGCCTATCTTTCCAAAAAAATAAGCGATGTTGTCAGGATATTCTTACACAGTTGTAGAGCGATTCATGAATTATGTTCAGATAGATACACAGAGCGATCCGCAAAGTGAAACCCATCCCAGTTCGGAAAAACAAAAAACACTATCACAGTTACTCGCCATCGAATTATTGGCTATGGGAATAGCTGATGCGCATACAGATGCGTTTGGTTATGTGTATGCAACCCTTCCATCCAATACAGATAAAAAAGTACCCGTGATCTGTTTCTGCAGTCATGTAGACACAGCCCCGGATTGCAGTGGTACAGATGTGAAACCGATCCTGCATACAAATTATAACGGAACCTCTATTGTACTACCCGATGACGTTAAGCAGATCATTACAGCTGCAGAGTATCCATATCTGAAAGAACATATCGGGCACGATATCATTACAGCAAGTGGATTAACCTTATTAGGTGCGGATGATAAAGCGGGTGTGGCAGAGATCATGGATCTGGCAAATTACCTGGTGACACATCCTGAGATCAAACACGGCACGATCAAAATATTGTTTACACCGGATGAAGAAGTAGGACAGGGCACTGCCAAACTCGACCTGCAAAAACTGGGCGCTGATTTTGCGTATACCATGGATGGGGGAGAACTGGGCACTTTAGAAGATGAAACCTTTAGTGCGGATGGGGTGATCATTACTGTTAACGGAGTAATAGCTCATCCCGGTTATGCCAAAGACAAAATGGTGAATGCATTGAAGATAGCCGGTGAGATCCTGGCTGCCTTGCCTAAAAATGAATGGGCGCCGGAAGTAACAGAAAAAAGAGAGGGTTTTGTGCATGCATTACGCGTAGACGGACTGGCAGAAAAAGCA
>CBHRAM010000534.1:0-1673 GCA_966076165.1 uncultured Chitinophagaceae bacterium | reverse complement strand
ATCAAGTACAACGAAGAACTGGGTAGATATAAGAGAGAGAAGTTCAACATTTCTATCGGGGATGAATTGCCTGCCGGTGTGTTGAAACTGGCTAAAGTATACCTGGCTGTTAAGCGTAAGCTGAAAGTGGGTGATAAAATGGCCGGTCGCCACGGTAACAAAGGTATCGTTGCCAAGATCGTGCGTGCTGAAGACATGCCGTTCCTCGAAGACGGAACTCCGGTTGATATCGTTCTGAACCCACTTGGTGTACCTTCCCGTATGAACCTCGGCCAGATCTATGAAACTGTATTAGGTTGGGCCGGTTTGAAAATGGGGGTGAAGTTCGCTACGCCGATCTTCGATGGTGCTACTACCGATGAAATAGCTCAAAACATCAATAACGCAGGTTTACCAAGCTTCGGCCATACGCACCTGTATGATGGTGAAACGGGCGACCGCTTCCACCAGAAAGCAACTGTGGGTGTGATCTACATGATCAAACTGCACCACATGGTTGACGATAAAATGCACGCGCGTTCTATTGGGCCCTACAGTCTTATTACACAGCAGCCGCTGGGTGGTAAAGCACAGTTCGGTGGTCAGCGTTTTGGTGAAATGGAGGTGTGGGCACTGGAAGCTTATGGTGCTTCAAACATCCTGCAGGAGTTGCTTACCATTAAATCGGATGATATTATCGGCCGTGCAAAAACCTACGAGGCTATTGTTAAAGGCGATAATATTCCAAGAGCCGGTATTCCTGAGTCATTCAACGTATTGGTGCATGAATTGAGAGGTCTGGGTCTGGATCTGAAATTTGAATAAGATTTTGAGATTTATAGATTTTGAGATTTCGGGATTTAAATCGCGAAATCTCAAAATCCCGAAATCAGAAATTCAGAGCCGGTATCAGCAATTAATAAACGTAATAAGAAAATTTAGATATGGCTATTAAAAAAGATAATCGTCCCAGAGCCACATTTTCTAAGATCACTATCGGGCTGGCTTCACCTGATTCCATTTTGGAACGTAGCTATGGTGAAGTTCTGAAACCTGAAACCATCAACTATCGTACATACAAACCCGAGCGTGATGGTTTATTCTGCGAGCGTATTTTCGGACCTGTAAAAGATTATGAGTGTGCGTGCGGCAAGTATAAACGTATCCGTTATAAAGGGATCGTGTGCGACCGTTGCGGTGTTGAAGTAACTGAAAAGAAAGTACGTCGCGAGCGTATGGGCCACATTAAACTGGTGGTGCCTGTAGTTCACATCTGGTATTTCAAAAGCTTACCAAATAAGATCGGTTACCTGTTGGGTGTTAGCTCCAAAAAACTGGAGAGCATCGTTTACTACGAGCGTTTCGTGGTAATTCAGCCAGGTATCAGAGAAGATCGCGGATTGAAATCAGGCGATCTGTTAACTGAAGAAGAATATCTGGAAATACTGGAGAACCTGCCTAAGGAGAACCAGTATCTGCCAGATGAAGATCCGCAAAAGTTCATTGCAAAGATGGGTGCTGAAGCAGTACACGATCTGTTGCAAAGAATTGAGCTCGACAGCTTATCATTCGACCTTCGTAATGCCGCTGCTACCGAAACTTCACAGCAACGTAAAGCCGATGCCCTGAAGCGTTTGAGTGTGGTTGAAGCATTCCGTGAGGCTAATAGCCGCATCACCAACCGCCCTGAGTGG
>CBHRAM010000533.1:0-1690 GCA_966076165.1 uncultured Chitinophagaceae bacterium | reverse complement strand
AAACGCAACAAATGGTGCTTACCTGGATGCTGGGTTTAAGTCAAAGTGATAATGCGAATTATATTGTAAAATCCATCTGCTTCGACAGGTTACAATCCTTAAAACAATATGCCGAACAGATGAAAAACAGTAATGCCACACTAAAAGCGCATTACAGTTATGCCATCGAACGTATCAGCAAACCCAAAGACATCGCACTCCCGCAACACAAAGAGATCCCACCGGGAGCGCCGATCGGTTGTGATTTTGATGAGGAGAACTGAATGCGTGAGTAGTCAGTCGTGAGTAAAACAATAAGAGCCTTTCAGTTTTGAAAGGCTCTTATTGTTTCTATTTAACCATACTCTGTGTAACTCCGTGAGCTTTGTGTCTCTGTGTTGAAAAAATTACTAAACCTACAGTGATGTTTTTTAACACAGAGGCCACGGAGGAACAGAGGTACACAGAGATTTGTATACTATCAACTCACTACTGACGACTCACTACTCACCTCACCAACACAATCTCCACCCTCCTGTTCTTCTGCCTTCCTGCTGATGTAGCATTGGTGCTTACGGGAACACTGGCTGCAAACCCTTTGGCAATCATATTATCAGAAGGATAGTGCAAATGATCCATCAAATATCGCTTAACGGTTTCTGCCCGGCTCTGTGATAATTTTTGATTGTACTCATCCGTACCAAAACTATCTGTATGGCCCAGCACTTCTATCCGCTTAAAGGTTTTGTTTTTGATCTTGTTGATCAATGTGTCCAACCGATAAGCAAATACAGGGTTCAGTTCGCTTTTGTCGAATTTGAATAATACATCTGGAATTACCAGCGTATCATTCACCACAGTTACGGTAGGACTGGGTATAGCGGGAACAACCACTGCCGGTGTATCTTCTTTAACAGGAGGTATTTTCTCTTCGTCATCATCCAGAAATTTGCCGGGTGTGTGACGGTAGTTATGGAGATACAGTTTTGCTTTATTCTCTTCACGCTCCGCACAGGCTTTAAAGGAGGGATCTGCCGGAAGCAGTGATACATTGTCGATCTCATAAATGATCAATGAACGCTGTTGTGGTTTTCCCGGGAAACTTTCTTTGGCAAAATTGCCCATCAGCAGGTATTGCTCATCTCCGGTAGCGGTAAAACGGATCGCATATTCTTTCCACCCCTCCCGCTGGTCTTTTGTTTTGTGTTGCTCGGTGATCGTTATTTTTTCTTTGGCACGGGCAACCTTTGCCTGGTAATGAAAGGGTTCGAAATCGAGCCACAACAGATCAAGATGGCCAAAGCGCTCGTTATTATTTCCTATACGCAAGGAAGAAGTAAATACATATTCCCTACCCTTTTCTAATGGGCAAAGCAGTTTTGTATAAAGATAGGATCTGAATAAACCGGGACGTATCGTATTCTCCATCACCATATTCTCATGATGGCTTCCGAGAAAAAAACCGGCAGTTCCTTTACCGATAGAAACTGCATCCAATGGAATCCGGAACCAGGCTTCAGGGGCACAAACGGCATGTAATTCTGTGCAGGTGTTCCTGTCTTCAAAACTGCTGTTGGCCAGCAGGTTTTGAGCATCTGTTTTTCCGATGGAAAAGGTCAGCAGTAGTAAAAGCAGCAGTCTGGCCATTACTTAAATATCCTGATTCAAATCCAAACAGCGTGTTAATACTGCAAATATTCTCTGTGCCCCC
>CBHRAM010000532.1:0-1701 GCA_966076165.1 uncultured Chitinophagaceae bacterium | reverse complement strand
GATAAGAAGAATTTATTCCGCATCGTTTCTGAAACGATCAACTTTCCTTTTCCCTTAGTAAAAGTGAACGATCATATTTCTTCGCTCGAATTATTTCATGGGCCAACCCTGGCTTTTAAAGATGTAGGAGCCCGGTTCATGAGCCGTTGCCTGGGTTATTTCTCAGAACAGCAAAAAGGAAAAGTTACGGTATTGGTAGCTACATCAGGAGACACCGGTGGTGCTGTTGCTAATGGATTTTTGGGTGTAGAAGGTGTTGAGGTTGTGATTTTATATCCATCTGGAAAAGTGAGTCCTGTGCAGGAACTGCAGTTAACCACCTGCGGACAAAATATCAAAGCCCTTGAAGTAAACGGAAGTTTTGATGATTGTCAGGCGATGGTCAAAGATGCATTCATGGATGCGGACCTGAATAAAACATTAACGCTAACCTCTGCTAACTCAATCAATGTAGCCAGATGGTTGCCGCAACAACTATATTACTTCTTTGCCTATCAGCAATGGCAGGACAAAGCACATCCTCCGGTAATAGCTGTGCCCAGTGGTAATTTCGGAAATATCTGCGCAGGCTTACTGGCACATGTAAGCGGATTGCCGGTTGAACATTTTATTGCAGCCTGTAATGTGAATGATGCGGTACCTGAATATTTACGCAGCGGTAGTTATCGATCTAAAACAGCTGTATCTACCATTTCCAATGCCATGGATGTGGGCAGCCCGAGTAATTTTATCCGCGTGATGGAATTGTTTGGAAGTAATTACGAAACGATCAAAGAAAAAATAACCGGTTATACAGTAAGTGATGAGATCACCAAACAAACCATTGCCGATGTTTATCAGCAATTTGGGTATACCCTGGATCCTCATGGAGCAGTAGCTTATGATGCATTGGAACAATATCTGTCAATTCATCATGAACAGAAAGGGATCTTTTTGGAAACAGCACATCCTGTTAAATTTCCGGATACAGTAGAAGCCATGATCGGGAAGAAAATCGAAATACCTGAATCTGCGCAAGCCCTTTTTTCTAAAGAGAAGAGATCTGTGTTAATGAATGCGTCATTCGTTTCTTTGAAGGAATGGCTGTTATCTCAGGCTTAAAATAAAAATAGTTGCCACTGATCTTGATGCCGTTGTTGGTCTTATGACCAACAACAATCACTGAGGCTTCACCAAACCACTGCTCCGCATATTTTTCCCTTTTCGTTTTTGTAGTTCATCACCCATATCATCCCTTGCCTGCTCGGCCAGGTCCATTAATTCTTTCACTACATCGGGATAGGTCTTTTGCACGTCATACCTTTCACCTGGGTCTCTTCGCAGATCATACAAAGCCATTTCAAATTTTACATTTTCGGGAGCAATGCCGGGATAACCGTTATTGCCCGGTTGCTGGTTCTCAAATGAACGGCCTTCATGTGGCAATACCAGTTTCCATTGGCCTTTACGAACTGCTTCGAGGTTGTTTCTTCTGTAATAATAATAGAAGATATCTCTGGGGTTGGCATCTTTCTCAGCTTTCATTAATGATAAAATATTTACTCCGTCAATTTTATGTTCGGGCAGTTTTCCATTTACGATAGCTGCGGCTGTTGGCAGCAGATCAATCGTTGATGCGAGTTTGTTACAAATTGTACCGGCAGGTATCACACCCGGCCAGCGCATGATGCAGGGTTCTTTTTGTCCGCCTTCAAAACTGGT
>CBHRAM010000531.1:0-1705 GCA_966076165.1 uncultured Chitinophagaceae bacterium | reverse complement strand
GTGTGCCGTGATCGATTTCTTTATGCTGCTCACAGCCCTGGCCAATCCGGCTATGTTATTTGTTGTTTTTGTGATGGCGGGGTTTGTGATCTATACGTTTGCCAGCCTGCGTTTTCTTACCAAGGGAATTGACCTGAACAAACCCTGCAAACCTTCTTTGAAGGACTGGATTAAAGTAAATGGTTATGTATCCATTTTCCTGGGAGTTAGTTTTTTAATGAATGCATTTACCGTATTTTTTACCAGCGAAGCCAACCTGCGCCAGATCCTGAACCAGTTCCTCGAACAACAACCTACGGTTCCGGCGATGCTTACACCGGAGTTGTTTATTTATATTATGAAAATTGCCGCCTGGTTCCTGTTTTTTATCAGCGTGGTATTGCTGGCACATATCCCCATCAATTTCCGTATGCTAAAGCAATATGGCTACCTGTTTGAGGAACCAACTGCAGCAGAATAGTTTTTTTGCACCAAACCATACAGAGCACCTTACCCTACCCGATTTTTTGTTACTTTTCAAGTGTGAACAGTAATATTCCTTTAGCGGAAAGAATGCGTCCGGAAACACTGGACGACCTTGTAGGACAGGAACACCTGACCGGCAAAGGGAGTATTTTACGAACCTCTATTGAACAGGGCAAAGTACCCTCTATGATCCTTTGGGGGCCTCCGGGAGTTGGCAAGACCACTATTGCCAATATCATTGCGCATACTTTACAGGTTCCCTATTTTCAGCTGAGTGCCATCAGCAGCGGGGTAAAAGAAGTGAGAGAAGTAATCGAAGAAGCCAAACAGCAAAAAGGCACAATTTTATTTATTGATGAGATTCACCGTTTTAACAAAGGCCAGCAGGATGCATTACTGGGTGCTGTTGAAAAAGGGGTCATTACGCTAATCGGTGCCACTACAGAAAATCCTTCTTTCGAAGTCAACAGCGCCTTACTCAGCCGCTGCCAGGTATATGTATTAAAAGCATTACAGGATAAAGACCTGATCAGGCTTTTGAAACAGACAATAGAAAAGGATCCGGATTTAAAAGCAAAAAACATTGAGCTGAAAGAAACAGAGGCCCTGATCAATATCAGTGGTGGTGATGCCAGAAAGCTGCTGAACCTGTTTGAATTAGTGGTAAACAATGTTCCCGCTATACCCCAATCAAATAAATTGGAGATCACGGATGCTGTTGTGATGCAGATAGCTCAAAAGAAAATAGCTCTTTATGACAAACAGGGTGAGCAGCATTACGATATCATTTCTGCCTTTATCAAAAGTATGCGTGGCAGTGACCCCAATGGCGCATTATACTGGCTGGCAAGAATGATCGAAGGAGGGGAAGATGTAAAATTCATTGCCCGCCGCATGCTCATCTTTGCCAGCGAGGATATCGGTAACGCCAATCCGAATGCATTACTGCTTGCCAATGCCACATTTGATGCAGTTTCCAAGATCGGTTATCCTGAAAGCAATATCATTCTTTCGCAATGTGTAAGCTACCTGGCATCTTCTGTGAAAAGCAATGCAGCAGTTGTAGCGATTGGTGCCGCGCAAGGGGCTGTTCGTCAATTTGGCGATCTGCCTGTACCCCTGCATATCCGTAATGCCCCGACCAAATTAATGAAGGACATGAATTACGGTAAAGATTACCAGTATTCGCATTTAGGTGAAGGCAATTTTATTGAACAGGAATATTTACCCGAAAAAATAG
>CBHRAM010000530.1:0-1730 GCA_966076165.1 uncultured Chitinophagaceae bacterium | reverse complement strand
GGTCTTTACCAGGTCATCATATTTTTTATAGAACGCTTCTATCCGAAAAGTCTGTAGCGTAGTATTCTTGATAGAGTTGATGATATAATGCGTGGCTTTTGTATAACCAAAACGGGTAGTTGCATACAGGTACGTGTTCTCCGGTTTCTGATAAAAAGTTCCGAATGCAATACTCATTTGTCCGCCCTGTCCTGTTTTATACGCCAGGGATAATCTTGGCGCAATATTGGTTTTATTGATCAGGGAAGATTGCTCAAACCGAACACCCGCTTTGGCTGCCAGGTCATTGGTTATATACAGGTCCGCTTCGCTAAACAATGCTTTGAAATGATCGGGTAATAAAGCGTTGTAAGTATTGTATAGACTCTTATTATAGCTATACTGGTATTCACCTCCAAACCTGATCACACTGATACCGCTTAATCTTTTGTCGAATACGGCTTTGATCTGACTCAGATCGCCACGTGTTTTCAGATTAAAATTGGTACTGTCTATCCAAACCAGGCCGGTAACCACATGCTGGTTATTCTGGTTTTGAATTTCATTGCTGATCGTATTGTTATCAGTGCTGTAACTCAGGCCCAGGTTCATTTTCCAGCCGTTACCGATATTCTCTCTCCAGCTAAGATTTTGGTACCAGTTGGTGTTTTTTAAAGCAAATGCATTCTTCAAAGCAGGATCATCAATATTAGGCCTGCGTATACCCAATTGATTGGCAGCAAACGTTGTGTAATATTTTATGATACCGCCTTTTTTGGTTTTGATACGGAAGTTGGCGTCAGCTGCATGGTATTCGGGAACCTTAAAATAATCAATGGATTGCGGTACCAGCGCAAAATAGGCGGCCACATTGGTATAGTTATATTGCATACCCCAGGATGATTTTTTATCCTTTGCCACTTCCTGTAAACCCGCACCCAGAAAAATGGGTGAAATAGAAGCACTGGCTTCAGAACGTTCCGGCACATCTACACTTTCTAATATCAATGCAGAAGAGAGAGCCTGTCCATACAAAGCAGAATAACCACCGGTACTGAAAACAGTTCCTTTAAATAAGAAGGGAGAAAAACGGCCTCGTTGTGCCAGGTCGGGTACACTGCTGAAATAGGGATTATTCACCATGGTACCATCTATGAACTGTTTGGTTTCATAACCGGCCCCACCCCTCACAAACAATCCTTCCTGCTCACCCACCTGCTGTGCCCCGGGCAAAGTTTTTACCACCGCAGAAATATCCGCATTGGCACCACCGGTGGTTACCACATCTAAGGAGCTGAGAACCGTAGCCGCTCTTTTTTTATCGCCGGCTTCAAAACTTCCGGCTGTAACCGTTACCGCTTTCAGTTCATTCACTTCTTCTTTCAGATTAAACAGGAGCTCTGCCAGTTCTTTGTCCAGGTTGATGGCTTGTTCAGCTGATCTATACCCAAGCATGCTCACCACGATCACCTGTTCTCCTTTCTCAAAGGTTTTAAAAGAGAAATGTCCGGTAGAATCGCTGACCCCTCCATCATAAGAACCTTTAACGGCTATACTCGCACCAATAATGATATGTCCGCGGTTATCTTTTACCGTTCCGGTTAATTTGATCTGGGCATTTACACTTCCTGCACTCACAAGTATTAACAGCAGGATCAGTATTTTTTTCATGGTTTGTTCGATTTGATAGAACAAACGTAGAGTAGTTTATTTTATAAACCAAACTATTTAATAAAAATATTTTTTAAGTC
>CBHRAM010000529.1:0-1736 GCA_966076165.1 uncultured Chitinophagaceae bacterium | reverse complement strand
AGGCAAGCGTATAGTTTATTCATCTGGTGGGGATTAATGGGCGCAAATATAGGTTTTCGCTTTCTTATGACGTTTTTGCGGTTGTTAAGTTTAGGGGATATCGGTTTGGATGGGTTGAGAATCGGTTAAAAGCAAACTTCGGTCTTTCTTTATGATTTCGTAAACACTACTAATCGGGGCTCATTGTCGCTCGGGCCGCTGGGCCTCGTCCCTGTTCCGAAACTACTTTGGCCTCTGCCAAATCAGCTTCACATGATCTGGCTGCCGTGGCATTCGCCCGGCACCGAACCCAAAGAGGTTTCTACACAGGGACTGAATAGGGTTTGAATAGCAGTTACACTATTCTTTATAGTCGATTCAAATTTTACACCAATGAATCCAGAAACTGCTGCAATTCCATCTCTGACTTGAAATTCACTTCTCTGGCTTTGCTACCTTGGTTAGGCCCCACTATTCCGGCGGATTCGAGCTGGTCCATTAAGCGGCCGGCGCGGTTGTAGCCGAGTTTCATGCGGCGCTGGATCAGGGATGTGGATCCCATCTGGCTGCTTACGATCAAACGTGCCGCATCTTCGAATAAAGGATCGCGATCGTTAGCATCGAAGTCTTTGCCTTCCATATCTTTCTCATCCACATATTCCGGTAATAAGAATGCCTGCGGATATCCTTTTTGGTCGCCAATGAATTCGCAGACACGTTCTACCTCCGGTGTATCTACAAATGCGCACTGTAAACGGGTGATCTCTCCGTTATAACTTACGAGCATATCTCCTTTTCCGATCAATTGCTCGGCACCACCTGCATCGAGGATGGTGCGGCTATCGATCTTACTGGACACTTTAAAACCGATACGTGCCGGGAAGTTGGCTTTGATGGTACCGGTGATGATATTTACAGAAGGACGTTGTGTAGCAATGATCAGGTGAATACCAATGGCACGTGCCAGCTGTGCCAGGCGGGCAATAGGCATTTCAACCTCTTTACCGGCGGTCATGATCAGATCGGCAAACTCATCCACTACCAGTACGATGAATGGTAAGTATTGATGTCCTTTTTCCGGATTGAGTTTTCGTGCAGTGAACTTCTCGTTGTATTCTTTGATATTACGGCAATGCGCTTCTTTTAACAAATCGTATCGGTTATCCATCTCTATACATAAGGCATTAAGGGTATGCACCACTTTCTTGGTATCGGTGATGATGGATTCTTCTTCACCGGGTAATTTGGCGAGAAAGTGTTTTTCGATCCTTCGGTATAAACTCAATTCTACTTTCTTGGGATCGACCAATACGAATTTCAGCTGTGACGGATGTTTCTTATAGAGCAGGGAAACAAGGATAGCATTCAATCCTACAGATTTACCCTGTCCGGTAGCACCGGCCATTAACAGGTGCGGCATATTGGCGAGGTCAACGATAAAATTCTCGTTATCGATCTTCTTACCGATCGCAATCGGTAATGAGAACCCGCTGTTCTGGAATTTATCGGAAGCCAATAAAGTACGCATGCTTACCACGGACTTACGCACGTTGGGCACTTCAATACCAATGGTGCCTTTACCGGGAATGGGTGCGATAATACGGATGCCCAATGCGGCAAGGCTTAAGGCAATATCATCTTCGAGGTTCTTGATACGGCTGATACGCACACCGGGTGCGGGAACAATCTCATATAAAGTAACCGTGGGCCCAACCGTTGCTGCGATCCGCTGTATGGCGATATCATAGTTCTTGAGC
>CBHRAM010000528.1:0-1738 GCA_966076165.1 uncultured Chitinophagaceae bacterium | reverse complement strand
CTGGAATCCTTATGTTAATTATAAAAAGGAGGCTATAGAAGGATATACATTTAACGGACAGCAGGTGCCCGGCGTGGGAAGCCCCCTGGCCCCCGAAGCCATGAGTGTGTTCACCATCTATCTTGCTACCAATACGGTGATCGACAGGTATAAACCCGGTTACCAGATAGGAGAGATGGTAGAAGGGGCGGAAGTAGTGGGTGGGTCCAGTCCTAACTCAATAGTAGTAGGACAAACCTATGCCTATGTTACCAATGCCACCAACGATAATATCTCCATCATTGATTACCGCAACCATCGTTTGGCAGGAATGATCCCCATTAAAGTAGATCCACTGATCGATCAATACAGGGGATTACTTCCTTTTGGTTTGGCCATGAGTAAGGATGAGAAAACATTGTATGTTGCGTTGCTGGGATTTAATGCAGTGGCGGTGATAGATATTGCCACAAAAACCACAACCGGCTTAATTCCTTCCGGATGGGGCCCCGCCAAAGTGCAATTAAGTAAGGATGAAAAAAGTCTGTATGTGATCTCCTGCAGAGGCTATGGCGCAGGACCCAATGGTGGCAAAGGTTTTGTGAAACCTGTCCAGGGTAGTTTTGTAGGTGATATACAACTAGGTACTTTTCAAAAGATAGGAATCCCTGATCGAGCAGAATTATCACGTCTCACAAAACAATCGGTTGAAAATACATTCCGGATCAATGAAATAGCAGATGATCGATCCAATCCCTTACCTGCTTTGCCCTTAACCGCCGAAAGCCCGATCAAATATATTGTGTACATCACCAAGGAAAACCGAACCTATGATGAAGTGATGGGACAACTGGAATCCGGTAAAGGAGATAATACTTTGGCGAGGTTTGGTATGAATGTAACCGTTGCAAAATCGGATAATACTTTTGTAAGCGGGATGTCTGTCTCCCCTAATCATAAAAAAATAGCGGAACAGTTTTCTTATTCTGATAATTTTTATTGTGATAGTGATGCATCCATTCACGGCCACCACTGGATGATGGGTGTGATCCCTAACGAATGGGTGGAAACCAATTCGAGTGTGAGTAAATCGGCAAAGATCTTTTCCAGTGCACCGGGCAGGCGCTTTCCCGGAACAACCGGAAGTATTGATCCGGAAGATTATGCAGAACGTGGAGGCATATGGGAAGCACTCGAAAGAAGCAAAGTTCCTTTTTACAATTTTGGTGAAGCCAATGAAACGGCCCATACCCGAGAAAAATGGTATGATACGGCAACTGGTGCCAGTCATGCCGTAATGGTGCCCATGCAAAAAGCATTATGGTCCCATACCAGTCATAATTATGCAGGCTTCAACACCAATATCCCCGATCAGTTCCGGGCACAGCAGTTTGAAACAGAGTTCACCAGGCTCTGGCTGAAAGGGAAAAATAAAATGCCGGGCCTGGTCACTATACAATTGCCTAACGATCATACAGCACAACCCCGCCCTGAAGACGGGTATCCGTATACCCATTCTTTTGTGGCAGACAATGACCTCGCATTGGGAAGGATCCTGCATTTTCTCTCAAGAACCCCTTACTGGAAAAATATGCTCGTAATCGTTACAGAAGATGATCCGCAGGGTGGGGTAGATCATATTGACGCACACAGAAGTATTCTGATGATGGCCGGTCCCTATGTAAAGAAAAATTATACTTCGCACGTACATGCCAATTTCGGTTCCATCTTAAAAACGATCTACAATATCCTCAACGTT
>CBHRAM010000527.1:0-1754 GCA_966076165.1 uncultured Chitinophagaceae bacterium | reverse complement strand
ATCATGCAAAACCATCCTATATCAGGATGGTTTTTTTATGTCAATTTTTGATTGTTTGATACGGATATGATCCGAATCGTGTGTATGGAAATGAGTCAATTTCTGCACCAGCCAGTATTCAATTCTGTGATGCCCCGGAATCAGCACTGCGGCAATACAAACAAAGATCAGCAGTTCTATCACAGGCGTATGATGAGTAAGTTCTACAACAAAAGGATGCAATAACAGGGTAAGATATTCGAACAGCAGCAATAGGGAAACAATTCCCAGCACCTGTATCGCTTTCCGGTGTATTTTTCTTTTACTGAGAAATACTGTTAAGAGAAAAAAGATCGGAATAAAGATCCCGATGATCAGTAATTGTAACTGTTGTCCCCGCTCCTCTTCTTCCTTTCGTTTCTTTTCAGCCATTTCGGCCTGTCTTACTTCTTCATTAAATGTTTTTTGCTGAAAATCTTTGATCTTTTCCAGGCTGTTCAGTGTATCCTTTAAAACAGTCATTTGTTCAAAATAAGCCAGCGCACTATCACTGTTTTTCTGATTCTTAAAGAACCGGGCAAGAAAAGTGGTTGCATCGAGCATTCTTGATTGAAACATGTCTTTATTGGCCAGTTGCAGCATGGCCCGCGCATAGTACAAAGCAGAATCCTTTTGATTCTTCTCTTCATAAAGCTTCGCCATATTTAAGAGCGTCTCACAATAAAGATCCTCTTCGTTGGCCAGCTTCAGGTATTTGAGTGCTTCATAATAAGAAGCCAGCGCTTTTTCCTTGTCATTACTTTTTACATAACAATTGCCAAGCCCGGAAATCGTAGCACCGATAAAATAATTATTTTTCAGTTCCATGGCCCGGGCGAGAGATTTTTTGTAGAAGTAAAATGCAGAATCCAACACACCGGTCTTTTCATAAAGATCTCCCAGGTTATTATAGCTATAGTAGTCCAGTTTATCCAGCTTATTTACCCTGATGATCGAATCTGATTTAAGATAATAGGGTAAAGCTTTTTTATAATCATTTTGCTGAACATACACAATGCCAATATACATCTCGGTGGAAGCGATCTTATCGGGGATCACATTTTTCTCGTCCAGCTCCAGCTGTTTTAATAAGATCTCCAGTGCTTTATTATAATTGCCCGTTATCCGGTAAGATGAAGCGATATTCCGCAATGCCCTCGATTCGCCGGAGGAGAATTTGATCTTATGGGCCAGATCCTTTGCCTGTTGTGCCGTTATCAGGCCGAGTGTTGGATTAAAGGTATTATACCGGTAAGCCAGTTCATTTAAAGAGGTAACACGCAAACTGTCTTCTTTGGTCTGTGTGGACAAAACGGAAAGAATACTGTCTATTTCCTTCTGCTGAGACCAGCCCCCTATTGAATAACCTATATAAAGTAAAAAAAGTAAGGCTCTTTTCATTTTGCTTTTTTAAAATGGCTAACCGGTCGTTCTCAAATGGTGGTTATTGGATTTCTTGGGATAAACCTCTATTTTACAAAGAAATCGTATCGATGCCATTTATCACAACTAATATAATACTATAAGATGAAGAAAAAAATATTCCTCCTTCAATTCTGTATTATAGCGATTTCCTGTTCTGTATATGCACAATCGATTTATGAGCTGGAATACACTTCCCGTAAGAATCCTTTTGCCGACAAGTTGACTGCTATGCTGGTCCGTTTTAGTAATGGTACCGGGTATGCCCGGGTTCGTTATATCGATACCCGATCCAATTCTGATGTGATCCTTAA
>CBHRAM010000526.1:0-1759 GCA_966076165.1 uncultured Chitinophagaceae bacterium | reverse complement strand
ACCTCGGGTTGATGGTGATTGATGAGGAACAGAAATTTGGTGTGGGCCATAAAGAAAAACTGAAGACGCTAAAGACAAATGTGGATTGCTTAACGCTTACGGCCACGCCTATTCCGAGAACACTTCAGTTTAGTTTGATGGGAGCACGTGACCTGAGTATCATTAATACACCACCACCTAACCGGCAGCCGATACAAACGGAGGTACAGGTATTCAATGATGACTTTATCCGCGATGCGATCTATTATGAAACAGAACGTGGCGGACAGGTATTCTTTATTCATAACCGGGTACATGGTTTGTCTGAAATGTGTGCATTGATACAGGGACTTTGCCCGGATCTGAGTATCGGTTTTGCCCATGGCCAGCTGGAGGGACATGAACTGGAAGAAAGGATCCTTGATTTTATAGATAAGAAATACGATGTATTGGTTTGTACCAATATCGTAGAAAGCGGCGTGGATATTCCGAATGTGAATACCATCATTGTAAATAATGCCCACCATTTTGGGCTGAGTGATCTGCACCAGCTACGCGGAAGGGTGGGGCGCAGTAATAAAAAAGCATTCTGTTATTTGTTAGCGCCCCCAATGAGCACCTTACCTACGGATTCGAGGAAACGTTTGCAAACGCTTGAGCAGTTTAGCGATTTAGGCAGTGGTTTCCAGATTGCGATGCGTGACCTGGATATACGCGGAGCAGGAAATTTATTAGGTGGGGAGCAAACCGGTTTTATGGCAGAGATCGGTTTTGAAATGTACCAGAAGATCCTGGAAGAAGCGATCCGTGAACTGAAAAGAAATTCGTTCCAGGACCTGTTCAAAGAAGAGATCAGTAAGCAGGATGATTTTGTGAGTGATTGTACCATTGATACCGATCTTGAGATCCTGTTGCCGGATAGTTATGTAGAAAGTATTACAGAGCGTTTATCCTTGTACACCCGTCTGGATAGTTGTGAAACAGAAGCACAACTGATGGAATTTCATGCAGAAATGGTAGACAGGTTCGGGCCGATACCAGACAAGGTGGAAGACCTGTTCACCACCGTTCGATGCCGCTGGATGGGCGTGGATCTTGGGTTTGAGAAGATGACCTTGAAGGAAGATATACTCCGTTGTTATTTTATTAACCGCCCCGATTCTCCCTATTTTGAATCACAGTTATTCAAGAAAGTACTGGCTTATTTACAAACAGGTACCAATAAAGCCCGCCTCAAACAAACCGGCCGTATGTTCCTGCTCATCGTGGATAATGTAAAGGATATGGATGCTATGCAAAGATTCCTGAAGCATATGCATGAGGAGGTAACCGGTAAGAAATGATCTCTTCACGAAACCTTGTGTCCTTGCGCCTTTGCGGTTAATCAATTTAACCGCGAAGACACCAGGGCGCGATGGATCGCAAGGGAATAAAAAAATCCGGCCCCAATTGAGGCCGGATCCAATAATTTGTTCTTTTTATGGCTTAGAATCCTTTTTTGGCAACGCCGTCTGCAATCGCTTGTAAGGCTTTGGCTTCGCTTAAGATAGCGGCCATTTTGTTGCCTTTACCATCGTGGCCGCCTGCCATATAGCCACCTTTTGCTGTTTTAGTAACTACTGCATCCTGCATAGGAACGTTTTTTTCCTTTGTCTTGAGGCAATATGCTTTGATCATTTTTGAAGTGTCCATGTGCTTAGAATTTAAAAGTTAGTAGATAAACAATGGGTTGTTACAAGGCACAAGCTACCAATTTTTTGGGGGAAAGTGAAATTTCTGG
>CBHRAM010000525.1:0-1769 GCA_966076165.1 uncultured Chitinophagaceae bacterium | reverse complement strand
ATCAGTGTACCAGCCATTTTTTTCTCTTTCTGCAATGATATTATCTACCGCTGCGTCACCCACACCTTTCAATCCACCCAAACCAAAACGGATCTCGCCTTTTTTGTTTACGGCAAAACCTTTCAGCGATTCATTGATATCAGGCCCGAGTACTTTAATGCCCATGCGTTTGCACTCTTCCATAAAGAAGGTGATCTTTTCAATAGCACCGGCATGGTTTAACACGGCCGACATATATTCTCCCGGATAATGTGCTTTGAGGTAAGCGGTCTGGTACGCCACCAATGCATAACAGGTAGAGTGTGATTTGTTAAATGCATATTGGGCAAATGCTTCCCAGTCGGTCCAGATCTTTTCCAGTTTATCGGCAGGATGCCCTTTGGCTGCGGCACCGCTTACAAACTGCGATTTCATTTTATCCAGTACCGATTTCTGTTTTTTACCCATGGCTTTACGGAGTACATCCGCATCACCTTTGGTAAAGCCGGCCAGTTTCTGGCTAAGCAACATTACCTGTTCCTGGTAAACCGTGATACCATAGGTATCGCCCAGGTATTCTTCCATATCCGGTACATCAAAACTTACCGGTTCGCGCCCCCATTTACGATCAATGAATTTTGGGATGTAAGCGATAGGGCCGGGGCGGTACAGGGCGTTCATCGCAATGAGTTCATCAAATTTATCGGGCTTCAGTTCGCGCAGGTATTTTTGCATACCTACACTTTCAAACTGGAACGTGGCATTGGTTTCGCCTTTCTGGTAGAGTTGAAAGGTTTTCTCATCATCCAGTGCGATATTATCGAGGTCGATGGTTACGTTATGGTTTTGCTTGATCAGCTGCAAGGCGGTTTTCAGGATCGAAAGGGTTTTTAAACCCAAAAAGTCCATCTTGATTACACCGGCATCTTCGATCACGGATCCTTCGATCTGTGTTACCCAAAGTGTGGAGTCCTTGGAAGTGGCCACCGGCAAAAGATCTGTCAGATCACGCGGGGCGATGATGATACCTGCGGCGTGGATGCCCGTGTTACGAACAGAGCCTTCCAGCCTTTCTGCTTCATGCAATACCTGTGCGCGGATATCATTACCGTTATAGATCTCACGGATCTTTTTTACGTTATCAATATCTTCCTGCTGGTAAGCTTCTTTTTCTTCCAGTGATTTTTCACCTTCTTTAATAGTGAGTGGTGCGTGTAATACACGGCGTAATTCCGTACCCGGTTTATCGGGCACTAATTTGGCGAGCATATTACTTTCTGCCAGTGGCAGGTCCAATACACGGGCCACATCTTTGATACTCATCTTGGCAGCCATGGTACCATAGGTGATGATCTGTGCTACCTGGTTCTTGCCGTATTTGTCAACTACATAATCAATTACTTTCTGACGGCCTTCATCATCGAAGTCCGTATCAATATCGGGCATGCTCTTACGATCCGGGTTAAGGAAACGCTCAAACAGCAGATTGTATTTGATAGGATCGATATTGGTGATACCGATACAGAATGCCACCACACTACCCGCAGCTGATCCACGGCCCGGGCCTACAAACACACCCATATCACGTCCCGCCTTAATGAAATCACTCACGATCAGAAAGTAACCCGCAAAACCCATGGTCTTGATGGTGAACAATTCAAAATCGATACGTTCCTGAATGGCGGGTGTAAGATCATTGTATCTTTCCTTCGCACCTTCTCTGGTTAAGTGCTGCAGAAACTCCCACTGGTTCAGGTTATCGTCTTTATGCACTTTAAATTCCTGGGGAA
>CBHRAM010000524.1:0-1788 GCA_966076165.1 uncultured Chitinophagaceae bacterium | reverse complement strand
ATCATTTCTTCTTGCCCTCTGTGTATGTATCAGCGCCATGGGATTTTCTCAACCAGATAAATTGTATCTCCACAATGGCAAGACCGTAGAAGGCAGTGTGGTAAGAAATACAGAGTTTACTGTTATCTATAAATATGTGAATGAAGATGCGGAACAAACCATCAGCAAATATGCTGTTGACAAGATCGTATATGGCAAAAGCGGCCGCACAGAAACCCTAAGCCCAAAGATCGATATCCGTTCCGAAGATGATTGGTCTTCTGTGATGATCCTGGAAGACAATGCAGCTTCTGCAGGCCTGACCAAAGTGGGTGAATTACGAGGCAAGACCAGCCTGATCAATTACCGCACAGCAGCAGGCAGTGATAAAAAAGCGGAAGAAAAATTGAAAAAAGAAGCCGCCAAACAGGGTTGCCAGTTTGTAATATTGACTTCCGATAAGGATGCCGGCCTCCAATCCAATGGCAGCCGTAACTGGGGTGGTGTTCAATCTATTAAGAAAGGAATCGGATATAAATATTAAGTATTCTTTTTGTTCAGTTATTTACCATAGCCCTGCATGAAGCAGGGCTATTTTTTTACCGGATGATCCGGAAGAAGTACTACCTAACCTCTCCTATATCAGGAAAATCATTCTTTACAGTTGCAGAAAAGCCTTCTTTCATTACCATTCATTTAAATCTTGGTTTATGCCAAGATTTATCCCATGTTTAGTGATCAATTTTGTCTTATAAAAAATACGACAATGAAAAACAAGACAGTACTTAACACATTCAACGGCCTTTTTCTGGGCATTTCCATTCTTGGCTTGCTTTCCGTAAGCCTTCTATCTCTTTATCATCCGCAAGGCACGATGGATCTGGTTAATGTAAAACTGGATAATAACGATGCCATCAGTTCTATCCGTGGTGTGTATGGCGGCGTAGGCGTAACGCTTATTACAGGACTGGTATATCTGATATTTACAAGGATAGAACTGGCCATTCGTTTTCTGACCCTGTTCTGGGGAACCTATGCTTTATCGCGCCTGATCACCATCCTTGTAAACGGGCCATTAGGTGCTTTTGGCAATCAATGGATCATGATCGAATCGGTATTATGCTTTGCGGGCCTGGGTTTAATGGTATGGAATAGGGGCAGTAAAGAAAATAATAGCCAGGCAGTATAACAGTAACGTTTTCACCAGCGGGTAATGACTTGGATCATTTTCTATCTTAGCACAAATCTATAGCTTGCCGACATGAAAAAATGGATCCTGATTACATCACTGTTCTCGCTGTTACAGGCCGGTGCACAAAGTCATACAGATTCTTCTTATCACAAACTGCAGGCTGGTATAGAACTGGATGTACTCCCCTATGCATTGGGTGGTTATTTTGGTGCGGGATGGATTGGCAAAGACCATGTGAGGTTGCGTGTACTCACGGCCAACGTGCATAAGCCGGATCTCACTACCAACAGCGCCTTCACCCATCATCATATTTATGCCTATGCATTGGTAGCCGATTATTTTTTAAAAACCGGTTGGCAGGGATGGTGGATAGGTGCCGGCCCGGTGTATTGGAAAAGTACTATACAAAGCAAGAGCAGCGGTGCAAGTGCCTCTTTTGATAACTGGTTATTGAATGGAAGCATCGGCTATCATTTCCCTATCAGCAACAAACTGTATTGCTCGCCATGGGGCGGGCTCAGTCTTAGGGTAGCGGGTGACCAGCAAACACCTGTGGGTGCAGAACGGTTTACGCTGCCACTGCTCAATCCGGAGGTATCGGTTAAGTTCGGATGGAT
>CBHRAM010000523.1:0-1830 GCA_966076165.1 uncultured Chitinophagaceae bacterium | reverse complement strand
CGCCGACGCCATGGAGGCCGCCGGAGGTCGAATAGGCCTTGCCCTCGAACTTGCCGCCCGAGTGGAGCGTGGTGAGGATCACCTCCAGCGCGGACTTGCCCGGAAATTTGGGGTGCGGATCGACCGGGATGCCGCGGCCATTGTCGGTGACGCTGAGGCGGTTGCCCTTGTCGAGCGTGACCTCGATGCGCGTGGCGTGGCCAGCGACCGCCTCGTCCATGCTGTTGTCGATCACCTCGGCGGCGAGGTGGTGCAGCGCGCGGGCATCGGTGCCGCCGATATACATGCCGGGACGCCGCCGGACCGGCTCGAGCCCTTCAAGGACCTCGATCGCGGAAGCGTCATAATTGTCGGACGGAGTGGCGGAACCGGAAGCGAAAAGATCGGACATTAGGCGAACAGCTATAGGGGGCCGCGGAGGCGGATGCCAAGCACCCTGATATTCGTCATCCCCGTAACAAACAACACCATCCGCTCAAAACCCAGTCCAAAACCGGCATGCGGCACCGCACCAAAACGGCGGGTATCGAGGTACCAGCTGAGGTCTTCGGCGGGGATATGCATTTCTTTCATGCGCTGCTCTAATTTATCCAGGCGCTCTTCCCTTTGTGAGCCACCTACGATCTCGCCAATACCCGGTGCGAGGATGTCCATGGCGGCAACGGTTTTGCCGTCGTCGTTCTGGCGCATATAAAAGGCTTTGATCTCTTTGGGATAATTGGTCAGGATCACCGGTTTCTTAAAATGTTTTTCTACCAGGTAACGCTCATGCTCGCTCTGCAGATCAACGCCCCATCCTTCAACAGGGTATTGGAATTTTTTCTTTTTGTTGTGGTTGCTCTCACGCAGGATCTCGATCGCTTCTGTGTAAGTGATTCGCTGAAAATCATTGTTCAATACAAATTCCAGTTTCTCAATCAATCCCAATTCACTGCGCTTATCCTGTGGCAATTGTTTTTCTTCTTCGGCCAAACGTTGTGCTAAAAATTCAAGATCTTCTTTATTGTTGTCCATCACATACTTGATTAAGTATTTGATGAACTCTTCCGCCAGGTTCATATTATCTTCCAGATCATGAAAAGCCATCTCGGGCTCAATCATCCAGAACTCAGCCAGGTGGCGGGTTGTATTCGAATTCTCTGCACGGAAAGTAGGGCCAAACGTATAGATCTCACTAAACGCCATCGCTCCCAGTTCTCCTTCTAATTGTCCGCTTACGGTAAGATTGGTGCTCTTGCCAAAAAAGTCTTCTTTATAGTTAATACTTCCATCTTCATTCTTTGGCGGATTATCCATCGGCAAGGTAGTTACCCGAAACATCTCACCCGCACCCTCTGCATCGCTCGAAGTAATGATGGGTGTATGCAGATACACAAATCCCTTCTGGTTAAAGAACTGGTGCACCGCAAATGCCAGCGCATGCCTTACCCGAAAGATCGATCCAAATGTATTGGTACGAAAACGCAAATGCGCTTTCTCTCTCAAAAATTCAAGACTGTGTTTTTTAGGCTGTAAAGGATATTTCTCTGCATCACTATCACCTAATATTTCAAGGGTAGTGGCTTTTACTTCCAGCGACTGTCCCTTACCTACCGATTCAACGATCACACCGGTTGCTTTAATAGAAGCCCCGGTAGTCAGCCTCTTCAGAATTGCATCATCAAACTCACCCAGAGTAGCTACTACCTGTAAATTATTATTGGTGCTGCCATCGTTCAGCGCTATGAACTGGTTATTGCGGAAGGTGCGCACCCATCCCATTACCGTTACTTGTTCGCCTGCTACACCGGTGGTGAGCAGTTGTTTGATCTTGGTTCTCTTGTTAAACAT
>CBHRAM010000522.1:0-1833 GCA_966076165.1 uncultured Chitinophagaceae bacterium | reverse complement strand
ATCGGGTAACCTGGTGGTGGGTGCAGTAAATATTGTGTATGTGGATGTGCGTGATAGATCGGGCAGGCCTGCTGTTACAGAAGGCACGATCGTAAATGCAAAAGACGAAGTATCGGTTAGTTTTAAAACCGATGCAAACGGGAAAACAAAATTTGCGATTTCTCCGATACAGGGGGAGCAGTATACAGCTAAGATCAGGTATGCGGACGGCAACACAAAGAATATTGAATTGCCCAAACCTGCAGAGAATAAAGTGCTGATCTCCGTAAGCGATCAACCCAAGGCTAAATTATTCACTGTCTTTCTTCCGGAGGCTTTGCGAAACGGTGCTGCGATGTCGGTAAAAGGATACATGGATGAAAACCTGGTGTTTCAAAAAAACTTTATGGCTTCCACCGACCAGGTCTCTGCAAGGATCCCTGTTGACGAATTGCCTACGGGTCTATTGCAATTGATCGTTACTGATGTACAAAAACAAAAACTCGGAGAAACCGTGAGTTTGATCGTGTCTGACAGTTCCTCTCTGGCTGTTTCAGTAAAGACAGATACGGTAAACCTGAAACCACAGGGACAGAATGTAGTATCCATAACGATGCCGGATGGTGTTATTGGCAGTTTTTCAGTTTCGGTAACCGACGCAGACAAAACGATCTACACACATGAGAATAATATCATCACCGGCCTGTTGTTGAACCAGGATAGCCGTCATCACGCATTTGTGAACAATACGGTCATTTCTTCAAGCAGTGATAAAGAAGCACTGGAAACAGCGATCGGTTCAGCAGATTGGATGGACCAGTCGGTACATGCCGGTGAAACCGTAGTAAGCGGCGATTCCGGCTTTATCACCATAAAAGGAACCGTGATCAATAAAGGGAATAAGAAACCCATAACCAAGGGGGATCTCAATTTTATTTATTCAACGCATGATTCCATTCCCAATATGCTGTCATCACCCATTGGAAAAGAAGGCGGATTTATTTTACCGGAACTGATGTTCGAAGGCAAACAATTGTTCCGCTATTCTTTGAATGGAGATAAGTGGACAGAGCTGGGCGTTAGTGTGGATACATCCAAACAGGAAGACCTGTTTCCCTTGCCATTTACGAAAGAGGGGATCCTGATCGACAGGTCATTGTTTGGAGAAGAAGAAAAAATAAAGCAGGTAAAAGAATCCTATACTTCTCTTACAGCGGATTCTATTTCATCTACAGGTTTGAGAGATGTGGTTGTTCGCTCAAGGGTGGTGCCACCCAAACAACAGGTGAACGACAGGTACACCAGGGGATTATTCAACAGTATGGGTTCTGCGAAAACGCTGGACCTGATCAATGAACCACCGAATCCGGGTGGTAATATTCTGGATTACCTGCAGGGACAGATCCCGGGGCTAATGATATTCATCGGTAGCGGGGGTAATTATGATATACAGGCCAGCAGGCAATTATCACTAACCATACCACCACCGGTACGTTTATTCCTGAATGAGCAGCCCACTACAATTGATTTTTATAAAGGGATCCGCTCAACAGATGTGGCACTGGTAAAATATTATCCACCCGGTATGGGTGGTGCATTGCCGAATGTAGGCATTGGTGCCGCATTGGTTATTTACACTAAGAAGCCAACTGATGTAAAAGATTCGGAGATAGGTGCCATGAGCCAGTTTTATTATTACGGTTATATGCCCGCAAAAGATTTTACCGGTGATTACCTGCAAAAGAATGCTTCTGCTGTTTCACGCCGCAATACCATTTACTGGAACCCCAACCTGATGGCTGAAGAAGGGCAGCCTTCGTTGTATAAGATCCGGTTTAAAAATTCTGAAACAGC
>CBHRAM010000521.1:0-1840 GCA_966076165.1 uncultured Chitinophagaceae bacterium | reverse complement strand
TTACTTAAGCAATGGCCAAGATTGGTATCAATATAGCAACCGGTAGTTTACAGCAGGCAGAGATGATCGTGGGTATTGACCTGGGAACCACCAATAGCCTGATCGCCATTATCCACCCCGAAAGCAAGCAGCCTACTGCCCTGAAAGAACACAATAGCAGCAGCCTGGTGCCGAGTATCGTTCATTTTGATCCCTATGGAAATCCGGTAGTGGGGGAGGAAGCGAAGAAATTTCTTGAGACCGATCCGCAGAATACCATTTTCAGTGCCAAGCGTTTAATGGGTAAGAGTTATAAAGACATTAGGGAACATTCCGGTTTCTTTACTTATAAAGTGATCGATGATGATACCGAAAGCCTGGTAAAAGTGCAGGTGGGCGACAGGTTCTTTTCGCCTATTGATCTTTCCTCTTTTATCCTGAAAGAATTAAAACAAAGGGCCGAACATATTCTCAAAACACCAGTTACCAAAGCGGTCATTACGGTGCCGGCATATTTTAATGATGCACAAAGACAGGCCACTCGTGATGCCGGAAAATTAGCCGGACTCGATGTAATGCGCATCATCAACGAACCTACCGCGGCAAGTCTTGCTTATGGGCTGGGATTGCGTAAAGACGAAGAGAAAACCATCGCCGTATATGATCTCGGTGGCGGAACTTTTGATATCTCTATCCTGAAGATCAACAACGGGATCTTTGAAGTACTGAGTACTAACGGTAACACCTATCTCGGTGGCGATGATCTTGATCGTGCCATTGTTAAATACTGGATGAGTGAAGCGGGCATTACCGAAGATGAATTGAAGCAGAACAAAGAACTATCGCAGGGATTACGTTTGCGTGCGGAAGAAGCCAAAAAACAGTTAAGCAGTAACGATACATTCAGCATTGATTGGAACGGCGAAACATTAGCCATCACCAAGCAGCAATTTGAAGAACTGATCAAGCCATTGATCGATCAGACAATTGAATCCTGTGCCAATGCTTTAGCCGATTCTAAACTAACCGCAAAAGATATTGATACCATCGTAATGGTAGGCGGAAGCACCCGTGTTCCCGCCGTAAAAGAAGCCGTTAGTGCTTTCTTCGGCAAGCCAGTTAACGATTCTGTAAATCCTGATGAAGTAGTGGCACTGGGCGCTGCGGTACAGGCAGATATTCTGGCGGGTAACAACAAAGATTTTTTATTGCTCGATATCACACCGCTGAGTCTAGGTATTGAAACCATGGGCGGACTGATGGATGTATTGATCCCGCGTAATGCCAAGATCCCTACTAAAGTGGGCAGGCAATACACCACGCAGAAAGATGGACAGGCCGATATGCGGATCTCTGTTTTTCAAGGGGAAAGAGACCTGGTAAAAGACAATCGTAAACTCGCCGAATTCAGCCTCAAAGGCATTCCCGGTATGCCCGCAGGCTTACCCAAAGTAGAAGTCAGTTTTCTGATCAATGCCGATGGCATCCTGGTGGTAAAAGCCAAAGAACTCCGCAGCGGTGTAGAACAATCCATTGAAGTAAAACCCCAGTACGGATTAACGGATGAGGAAGTGGAAAAAATGCTGATGGACAGCATCACGAATGCCAAAGGCGATATGCAGGTGCGGGCATTGGTAGAAGCCCGGACAGAAGGGGAGCAGATCCTGGGCGTGACAGAAAAATTTATTGCTAAGAATACATCCTTACTTTCTAAAGAAGAATTGATCACTACTGCTGCAGCCATGCAGGCATTACAGTTAGCGCTTACCATGGAAGATAAGGACCTCATCCATACCAAAATTGAAGAGCTCAATGAGATCAGCCGCCCCTTTGCAGAACGTGCGATGGACCAGGCGGTGAG
>CBHRAM010000520.1:0-1857 GCA_966076165.1 uncultured Chitinophagaceae bacterium | reverse complement strand
GGCCTGGTAGGCGAACCTACCCAGATGCAGATGGCCATTGCCGAGCGTGGGTTACTGGTACTGGATGTGATCACCCAGGGTGTTGCAGGGCATGCTGCAAGGGAAGAAGGGGAAAATGCATTGTACAAAGCATTGCCCGATCTTGAATGGTTCAGGAATTAACGTTTTGAAAAAGTATCTCCTCTGCTGGGCGAAGTGAAAATGACGGTTACCGTTATTGAAACAGAAAACAAAGCACATAACGTAGTTCCTTCCCAATGCAGGTTTGTGGTAGATGTGCGGGTGAATGAACTCTATACATTTGAAGAGATCCTGCACACCATAAAAGCCAATGTGCAAAGTGAAGTAACACCGAGAAGCCTGCGTATGCGGTCTACTGCTATTGCCATGGATCATCCGCTGGTATTGGCAGGTTTGCAACTGAAGCGCAGTTATTACGGATCACCCACAACCAGCGATAAGGCATTGATGCCGTTTCAGACATTGAAGATCGGTCCGGGTGATAGTGCGAGAAGTCATACAGCAGATGAGTATATTTATACAGAAGAAATAGAAAAAGGCATTGATCTGTACATTCAACTTTTAAAGCAAGTACTATGAAACTGTGGAGTAAAGAAAATACGGATACATCAGGACAAATAGAAAAATTCACTGTTGGAAAAGATAGAGAAATGGATATGTACCTGGCTGCATTTGATGTGCTGGGTTCATTGGCACATACTACTATGCTGGAATCGGTTGGCTTACTTACAAAAGAAGATCTGCTGGTTTTAAAAGCAGAACTGAAGAATATTTATCAGCAGATCATCAAAGGAGAATTCTCTTTGCAGGAAGATGTGGAAGATATTCACTCACAGGTAGAACTCATCCTCACACAAAAACTGGGTGATGTTGGCAAGAAGATCCATTCGGCCCGTAGCCGTAACGATCAGGTGCTGGTAGATGTGAAATTATTTCTGCGCAACGAAATAGAAGAACTGGTGCATGCTGTACAACCGTTCTTTCAATTATTGATCACACAAAGCGAAAAATATAAGAAGAATCTGTTCCCCGGGTATACGCATTTGCAATTAGCCATGCCTTCTTCATTTGGTTTATGGTTTGGAGCTTATGCAGAAAGTCTGGTAGATGATCTGATCACGCTGGAAGCTGCTTATGAAGTGGTAAATAAAAACCCATTGGGTTCCGCAGCGGGTTATGGGTCTTCGTTTCCGATCAACAGAACACTTACTACACAATTACTGGGTTTTGCAGAACTGAACTACAATGTTGTCTACGCCCAGATGGGACGTGGTAAAGCAGAAAGGATAACTGCAATGGCTTTGGCTAACCTGGCCGATACATTGGCTAAGATGAGCATGGACGCCTGTTTATACCTGAATCAGAATTTTGATTTTGTGAGCTTCCCCGCATCGCTTACTACCGGATCCAGTATCATGCCGCATAAAAAGAACCCCGATGTATTTGAATTGATCCGTTCACATTGCAACCGCATCAAAGCCTTGCCGAATGAGATCATGCTTATGACGGCCAATCTTCCATCCGGCTATCATCGCGACCTGCAATTATTAAAGGAACATCTTTTCCCGGCTTTCCAGACATTGAAAGATTGTTTGCAAATGGCTCAATTGATGTTGAACAATATCACGGTCAAGGAAAATATCCTTGCCGATGAAAAATATAAATATGTATTCAGTGTAGAAGAAGTGAATAAACTGGTTTTACAGGGCACCCCATTCAGGGATGCTTACAAACAGGTAGGAATGGCCATTGAAGAAGGTAAATTTACCCATACTAACCATGTGGATCATGTACACGAAGGCAGTATCGGTAATTTATGCAATGATAAAATTGAGG
>CBHRAM010000519.1:0-1883 GCA_966076165.1 uncultured Chitinophagaceae bacterium | reverse complement strand
ACATTTATAATTTCTAATCAGTCCCTATGAACGGGCCTCTTTGGGTTTGGTGCCGAGCGAAGGCGAAGGCAGACAAATCATGCGAAGCTGATTTGTCAAAGGCCAAAGTAGCCCGGTAATAGGGACGAGGCCCAGCGGCCTTGAGCGACCCGGAATCTCAAAGATTAGTGGGTTTCATTTTTTAAAACCGATCAAAAAGTAAATGGTTAATGCATTTTAATACTCAATTGCAATGAAAATCACTAATTTAAAGTCATAAAACACCCATTCCAACCGGTTGGCAATCTTTCCCCCGTTCTTGCCATCAGTTCCGGTTAGCTATACCCTTATTCTCAAACAGGTAACCGATCTATGAACCAGGCCACAGATTTTATATTTGCGATAGACGATGAGAAGATCCGCTCCCTGGTAAACCATATACCGGGGGCCATCTACCGTTGCCGGGGTGATGAAGATATTACCCTTGAATTTTTCAGCGAAGGGGTGGAGCGGCTTACGGGGTATCCGATGTCATATTTCATGCAGAACAGGATCAACGGTTATTCCAGCCTTGTCTATAAGGATGACCGTGAAATGTTTCTGCAAAACGACCGGCATGCCCTGTTGGAAAAAGGGAAGTTTGAGATCGAATACCGTATCGTGCGGATGGATGGCGAGGTTAAATGGGTATTTGAAAGCGGTAAAGTGAATTATGGCAATAGTGAGGAGGAAGTATTTATCGACGGTTATATTTTTGATATCACCCCACGTAAAAAAATAGAAGCCGATCTTAAAAAAAGTGAAGAGGAAGTGAAGCGGCTGGCGCTGGTGGCGCAGAATACCACCAATTCGGTAATGGTAACCGATGCGGAAGAAAATATTATCTGGATCAATGCCGGGTACACGCGTATCAGCGGGTACACACTGGAAGAGATCAGGGGTAAGAAGATCGGCTATTCTTTACAGGTACCGGGAGCCGATCCGGAAGGTTATCAAAAGATCCGCAAATATCTCGATCAGAAAATTTCCTATAAAGAAGAATTCATCAGTTATACCAAGGACGGCAAACCTATCTGGCTCGAAGTGGATTGCCAGCCTTTAACGGATGTGGATGGCCGGCACCTGGGTTTTATGGCCGTAGAGAATGATATCACCCAAAGAAAACAAACCCTGAAGGAACAGGAAGAACTGGTTCAACGTTTAACCCTTGCAACCGACTCGGCAGAGATCGGCATTTTTGAAATTGACCTTACCACCAATGATGTGATCTGGGACGATAAAATGTATGAGATCTATGGCTGCCGGAAAGACCAGGGCCTTAGCCTTTACAAAGTGTTTTTCAGCTCGGTGCATCCGGATGACAGAACGATGATGGCCAATATCATCAATGAATTGCTGGCACAGAAAAAAGAGATCGATGGTGCAGTTTACCGCATCATTGTTCCCGGTGGGGATATTAAATACATTGAATCGCATGCCATTATCAAAAAATCAGACAGCGGCAGGATCATCAGCCTGATCGGTACCAACCGCGATGTTACCAGTGATGTATTGGTACAGGAAAAGATCAAATCGCAGAATAAGGTATTACGTGATATCGCATTTATCCAGTCGCACGAAGTACGCCGACCGCTGGCCAATATTCTTGGTGTGATTGAAATCTTACAGCAAACCGGCACTTTAAACGGCCTTGAAATATTCGACCTCCTCATAGAAAGCGCCAACGAACTCGATCAACAGATCCGGGCTATTGTGAATAAGGCGAATGATATGGATGATGAAGTTTTCAGATAAAAAGTTTGGAGTCTTTTGTTTAAATTTTAAAGTATTTAGTTGAGCTATACCAGCCGTTAAAAATTAAAATCAAAAATCCAAACAAAAAAATAATTGGCCAACACCCTCTT
>CBHRAM010000518.1:0-1884 GCA_966076165.1 uncultured Chitinophagaceae bacterium | reverse complement strand
ATGGCACTTGCTTTGCACAGGTAAACAGTTTTCTGAGAGAAAGGTTTATTGGTTTGCTGGTTTATTTGTTTATTGGTTTACTCGTTTATTGGTAAGGAAAACCCCAAATCATGCGATCTTTTACCAAAAGACAATACCAATAAACCAACCCACTACAAAGTCATCACCATTTTCTTATGCAGCAAAGTTGCCAGTTGATGTGTGTACCCATTCTCCCCCATCTCTTTCACCCATTTGATGCCATAGATCGAATTGGTGAGAAATATTTCGGAAGCTTCTTTCAGGTCGTCTATTGTTATTGAGGTTTCTTCAACCGGCATATTTTCTTTGCGCATGGAATGCAGGAGATGCCTTCTCATCACGCCGTCTATGGCACCTTCGGTTAAAGCGGGTGTTTTGATCAATCCATCTTTTACAATAAATACATTGGCGATGGTGGCATCCGCAACTCTGTCGTATGGGTTCAGCAGGATCGTATCATTCAGTTTATGTTGCTTGGCCCATAAAGCAGCCATCGCATACGAGAGATAATTATTGGTTTTTAGCGGAGAAAACCGATCGCAGATTTTTCTTGCATCTCTGTACACATCGATCACCAGGCCGTTCTCATTGAAATGATTATTGGCCGGGTTCAGCTCCCATGTCTGTACCAGATGATGAGGAAAATGATTGTCTGCATCATACAATCCACCATCACCCCTGAAGACTGTGAGGCGGATCCTTGCGAGTTTATGATGATAATTCTTTTTCGCCAGCGTAACTACCTGGTCTTCCAGATACTCTCTTGTAAAATAAACCGGCTTTTGAAACTGCAACAGATCGAGTGAGGAAAACAATCTTTCAAAATGGTAATCCGATAATTGAATTTTTCCATTCACCATTTTCATGGTTTCAAAAAAACCATCCCCATAACGGAAAGAACGGTTATCGGGTGAAAGCAATGGCTTACCCGTTTTCAGGATCTTACCGTTATAAAAAAGAAAATTAGCGTCCCCCATATTACAAAGATAGCCCGACTGGTAAGTTTTGAGTTTCGTGTTTAGGGTTTTGTGTTATTTTTAATGGATATACCGCCTCAAAATTTTTATCCCATGCAGATCATAGATATCATCCGTACACTCGAAGCACAGGCCCACCCCAGCCTGCAGGAATCTTATGATAATGCCGGATTGCTCACGGGAAGCCCGGGCTGGGAATGCAAAGGCATACTCTGCACACTGGATGCTACCGAAGCCGTGATCATGGAAGCCAAGAATAGGGGTTGTAACCTGGTTGTGGCCCATCACCCGATCATTTTTGGCGGACTCAAAAAGATCAACGGCAAGAATTATGTTGAAAAAACAGTGATCGCTGCCATCAAGAATGATAGTGCCATTTATGCGATCCATACCAATCTGGATAATGTGATCCATGGAGTGAACGACCGGATCGCGGATCGTTTGGGGTTGATCAACCGGCAGATCCTGGCCCCCAAGGCCGGACTTTTGATGAAATTATACACGTTTGTGCCCATTGCCCAGGCTGCACAGGTAAGGGAAGCCTTACATAAAGCCGGAGCCGGCCATATTGGCGAGTACAGCGAAGTAAGTTTCAACGGAGAAGGAACCGGGATCTTCAAAGGCTCAGCTAACACCACCCCATTTGTAGGCGAGCCCGGAAAAGTTCATGAAGAGAAAGAAGTGAAAATTGAAGTGATCCTGCCGGCCTATCTTCAGTCCGCTGTATTGAAAGCACTGATCGATGCCCACCCTTATGAGGAAGTAGCTTATGATTTTGTAAGCTTATCTAATGAAAATCAATCAATTGGGAGTGGTTTACTGGGCGAATTACCCGAAGCAATGGAAGAAACCGGCTTCCTGCACATGCTAAAGACCGGTTTTGGGC
>CBHRAM010000517.1:0-1885 GCA_966076165.1 uncultured Chitinophagaceae bacterium | reverse complement strand
GCCATCCAGATACTAAAGCAACGTGGATGGTGGTCACGGCCATAGTTATCAGGTTTTACTTTTCCCTGGCAGTAATTGGTACGTCCAAATTCTCCACCCCATATTACAAGTGTTTCATCCAGTAAACCTCTTTGTTTCAAATCGTTGATCAGTGCGGCTGATGGCTGGTCCACATCCATAGCCTGACCTTTCATTTCATTAGGAAGGTTTCCGTGCTGGTCCCAACCCTGGTGATATAACTGAACAAAGCGAACACCGTTCTCTGATAATTTTCTTGCGAGTAAACAATTGGCAGCATAGGTACCGGGCACGAGGCAATCGGGACCATACATTTTTATAATGCTCTCCGATTCTTTGGAAGTATCCATGATCTCAGGCACAGCAGTCTGCATGCGGTAAGCCATTTCATATTGCTGGATCTTAGCGGCTACTTCCGGATCTCCAAAATTGTTATACTCCATCTGGTTCATGGCACCTATCTCATCGATCATCTTTCTTCTGTCCTTTCTATCCATGCCATCCGGATCCTGCAAATACAGGATTGGATTCTCTCCGCTGCTGAACTGTACGCCCTGGTGAACAGAATCTAAAAAACCATTGGTCCATAATTTTGAATACACACCCTGCCCATTCCCCCTGCCCCTGGAAAGCAATACACAAAATGCAGGCAGGTTATTATTTTCTGTTCCCAATCCATAACTCACCCAGGAACCCATGCTCGGACGATTACCCTGTTGTGCACCGGATTGAAAAAAAGTTAAGGCAGGATCGTGATTGATCGCTTCGGTATGCATGGATTTAATGATACAGATATCATCCACGATCTTCGACATATGCGGGAACAGGTCACTTACCCAGGCACCCGATTTTCCGTATTGATTAAAGCCATAGTAAGAACCGATCAGGGGAAAGTCTTTCTGCAAAGCCGTCATTCCCGTTAAACGTTGTCCCTGGTGAATAGATTCAGGAAGGTTCTCCCCCATCATCTGGCAAAGCAGGGGTTTATAATCAAAAGTTTCCAATTGAGAAGGTGCCCCGTTCTGAAAAAGATAGATCACTCTTTTTGCCTTAGGTGCAAAATGAGGCAGGCCACGCATGATGGCATCTTCCGCTGTTCCCGATCCGCTGAACAGGTCTGGTATCAGCAATGAACCCAATGCTGCACTGCCCAGTCCAATACTTAGCCGGGAGAGAAATTTTCTCCGGTTAATATTGAGTCCGTGTTCGAGTATTTCTTTTTCCATGATCAGGTTTTTGTAATGGCTTCCTGCATATTATAAATTACCTGGATGGTCTGCATAGTGGCCGCCAGGTTGATCTTGTTTTTTGTTTTGGGCTGATACGCTCCCGGTGCGATCAGTTTATCCGCTTTCTTCGCGTCGATCTCTTTCTGCGTTTCTTTCCAATAGCTTAGTAATTGTTCCGCTTCTTTGGAAGAAGGTGTTCTGCACACGATGGAACGAAATGCTTTCTCCATCATCTTAGCAGGATCATTGCTGTATTGCTGTAATAATTTATCGGCCAATGCCTTGGATGCTTCGAGCATGGTGGGATCATTCAGCATTATGAGTGCCTGTAACGGTGTATTGGTGCGGTAACGGCTTACCTGGCATTCATCGCGGTTACTTCCGTCGAATAACATCATGGAAGGAGGTGGTACGGTTCTTTTGATAAAAACATATAATCCCCTTCTGTATAATGACTGGCCCGTATCCTGCACATATTTTTTTAACAGGCCCCTGCCGGAAGTAGCCATTTCCCATAAGCCCGGTGGCTGATACGGTTTCACACTCGGGCCTCCGATCATTTTATTCAGTAAGCCACTGCTCGACAATAACATATCCCTTACCACTTCTGCCGGAAAACGTACACGGGGTGCATAGGA
>CBHRAM010000516.1:0-1920 GCA_966076165.1 uncultured Chitinophagaceae bacterium | reverse complement strand
TCTTTAATATTCATTCTTTACAGTGGGATGAAGAGCTGCTGAAAATACTGGATGTGCCGGCCTCCGTTCTGCCGGAAGTGAGAAGCAGCAGTGAAGTATATGGGCATACACAAAATATTTTAACGGCACATAATATTCCGATAGCAGGTATTGCGGGAGACCAGCAGGCAGCTTTGTTTGGCCAGATGTGTACGCACCCCGGCATGGTAAAAAACACTTACGGCACCGGTTGTTTTATGCTGATGAACACAGGTGAAAAAGCAGTTCCCTCTACCAATAACCTGTTGACCACTGTTGCATGGAAAGTGAATGGTGTAACACATTACGCAGTGGAAGGAAGTGTATTTATTGCCGGCGCGGTGGTTCAATGGCTGCGTGATGGTTTAAAAATAATCCGCAGCTCTGCTGAAGTAGAATCGCTGGCAGCAGAAGTGAATGGAACAGATGGGGTGTATGTGGTACCTGCCTTTGCCGGATTAGGAGCGCCTTATTGGAACCAGCATGCAAGGGGTACGATCGTGGGTATTACACGGGGTACTACCGGGGCACATTTTGCACGGGCAGCACTGGATAGTATTGCCTATCAAACCATGGATGTTTTAAAAGCCATGGAAGCCGATTCGGGTATTGCCATTAAAGAATTGCGTGTAGATGGTGGGGCCACGGCCAATAATTTACTCATGCAGTTTCAAAGTGATCTGTTAAATACCAAAGTGATCCGTCCAACCGTGATCGAAACAACCGCACTGGGTGCCGCTTATCTTGCGGGATTGGCCGTAGGGTATTGGAGCAGTATGGAAGATATCCAGAAGCAATGGCTGATGGAAAAAACTTTCACACCTTCCATGACCGAAGAAAAAAGAACAGAACTGTCAGACGGCTGGAAACGTGCGATCAACACAACCATCAGCTGGACCGTCTAAAAAATATTATTCACTCATTCTATCAATCACTCATTCATTAATAGATGAACCGCGACCATTCTCTGCGACAAATTACAGAAACCGAGATCTGGGATCTCATCATCATCGGTGGCGGAGCTACAGGCCTGGGTTCTGCAGTGGACGCAGCTTCACGTGGTTATAAAACATTGTTGATTGAACAATACGATTTTGCCAAAGGCACTTCCAGCCGGTCAACCAAACTGGTACATGGAGGTGTTCGTTATCTGCAGCAGGGGAATATTAAACTGGTGAAAGAAGCTTTACGTGAAAGGGCCTATCTTCTGCAGAATGCGCCACACCTTACTTCCGTACAACCCTTTGTGGTTCCTGTGTTCAGCTGGTTTGAGAAAATGTATTATGCGGTTGGGTTAAAGATGTACGACCTGCTCTCAGGAAAATTATCACTCGGTAAAACAAAGATCTTATCCAAAAAGGAAACCATTGCCCATTTGCCTGCCATTAACCCGGCAAAACTATCCGGTGGTATCTTATATTTCGACGGACAGTTTGATGACAGCCGCTTATGTGCAGACCTTGCCGGTACGGCAACAAAACATGGAGCTTCTCTGCTCAATTATTGTAAAGCCTCCGGGTTTGTAAAAGACAAAAGCAAGATCCCCAGGATCAATGGGGTTGTTTTTACAGATACGCTAAGCGGCACAGAATATACTGTGAATGCAAAAGCGGTGGTCAATGCCACAGGCGTATTCACAGATGCGGTGATGCAGATGGATGATGCGGCCAAACACGATATCGTTTCTCCTTCACAGGGCATACACCTTGTTGTAAACCATTCTTTTTTTCCGGGTACCACAGCCATGATGATCCCAAAAACAGATGATGGAAGAGTGCTGTTCGCAGTACCGTGGCATGATCATATTGTACTGGGTACAACCGATACGCCGGTTGAAAAAGCAGAAGTGGAACCCAGGCCACTGGAAGAAGAAATTGAATTTATTCTTTCCCATATCAACCG
>CBHRAM010000515.1:0-1939 GCA_966076165.1 uncultured Chitinophagaceae bacterium | reverse complement strand
CCCTATTTAACTACAGATGAGTAATTACTGCGAGATAACCATACCTGCTCAACAACCTATCCAGGAGCTCCTGATCGCCGAACTGACCCAGATAGGGTATGATGGGTTTGAAGAGTCTGAGGATTCCCTTAAAGCGTATATCACTGAGGGGGAATTTGTTGAAGATGAATTTAATATTTTATTAAGTAAATATTATTTAAAGTATTCAAAATCAATTATTAATAAACAAAATTGGAATAAACTTTGGGAATCTAACTTTGAGCCGGTACAGGTGGATGATTTTGTGGGTATCCGGGCTTCATTCCATCCATCATTCACCAATGTGGCCTATGAGATCGTGATCACACCCAAGATGAGCTTTGGTACGGGTCACCACGCAACCACCTATTCAGTGATGCAGCTGATGCGGGATCTGGATTTCAAGGGTAAGACGGTGTATGACTTCGGAACGGGTACCGGTATTCTGGCTATCCTGGCGGAAAAGCTGGGGGCAGCCCGGCTGCTGGCAGTAGATAATGATGACTGGTGTATTGAAAATGCTTCAGAAAATATATCAATCAATAGTTGCAAATATATTGATATTCAGAAAGTTGATAAATGTGAGTTGAGTTCAAAATGCCAGATCATCCTGGCCAATATCAACAAGAATATCATTCTGGATAATATCGAAGCACTGGCTGCCGGGCTTGAAAAAGGAGGTGATCTGATCCTGAGTGGTTTACTGGTTGAGGATGAGGCGGATATCCGGGCTGCGTGCGAAGCGTTAAAGTTGGTTCATAAAACCACTGTTCAGCGTAACGGATGGATCGCCTGCCGGTTTACAGGTGAAAACTTATGATTTTTGGTTATTAAGAAATCATTATCTTCAATTTGTTATCTTTGTACCCCCAAACTTCAACCACCCCCTGATGAACGAACTTTTGCTCATTCTATTAGCTTATTGTATCGGGTCAGTGCCTACAGCCGTGTGGATCAGTAAATCTCTTTTCGGAATCGATATCCGTGATTACGGCAGTGGTAACGCAGGCGCTACCAACACTTTCCGTGTATTAGGCTCCAAATGGGGCACGATCGTAATGATGGTCGACATCCTGAAGGGGGTGATCGCTACCTCACTCTATATCTTACTTCCTTACTATTTAACCGATGAACTGCACCGCACCAACCTGATGATCGGATTAGGACTGGCGGCTGTGATCGGACATATTTTTCCTATCTGGGCCGGTTTTAAAGGCGGGAAAGGTGTGGCTACCTTATTGGGTATGGCGGTGGCCATTCAACCCATTGTGGCGGTTTGCTGTATCGCGGTCTTCCTGATCGTTCTGTTCCTTACACGTTTTGTATCCCTGAGTTCTATACTGGCAGGTGTATCTTTTATGGTATTCATCCTGTTTATCTTCAATGAAAAAGAAACCCTGTACCGCATATTTGCAGTCATGGTGGCTTTAATGGTGGTTCTTACCCACCAGAAGAATATCGGCCGTATCTTAAAAGGAACCGAAAGCAAAATCCCCATCCTCAAACACAGGGACCGCAGACGCAGGCAAAAGCGTGGCGAACAATAATACAATTCACGGTTTCTCTGTCTTTTTCCCTACCATAAGTTGTAACCCGAAGTAGTTTGGGCTGGCCTGTTTATGTGCCATAATCTGTCATTAATGCAATAATTCGGTTCTTATTTATAACGCAAGGGATGGATTACTTTCTATTTTTGCATAATCGTTTAATCGGTTCAAATACATACACATGAAAAACTTATATGTTATCCTGTTTGCTTTGATGATCAGCCAAACAGCCTGCGTAACCAATGCCATTACCGGCCGTAGCCAGTTAAGCCTTGTGTCTGACGGGGAACTGCAGACGATGTCGCTAACCCAATACAAACAGTTTCTCTCCACCAATAAAGTGGTTACCACAGGTGCCAATGCAGAAATGAGCA
>CBHRAM010000514.1:0-1943 GCA_966076165.1 uncultured Chitinophagaceae bacterium | reverse complement strand
GACCCCGAAAACCTCGGCCGCCACTGGGTTTGCGAGCGGCCCAAAGTTTTCTATAATGCAAAGACAAAGAAATATGTGATGTATCTCCATCTGGATAATGCGAGTTATAAAGTGGCAAGGGTAGCGGTTTGTGTGTCGGATAAGCCGGACGGAAACTTTTCGTATGTAAAAAGTTTCCGCCCGCTGGGACAGGAGAGCAGGGATATTGGACAGTTTGTGGATGATGATGGAACAGCCTATTTAATTTTTGAAGACAGGCCGAATGGTTTTCATATTGCGAAACTGTCGGAAGATTATATGGATGTAGAAAAAGAGATGTGCCTGGTAAAAATGAAATTAGAGGGTGGGGCCGTGGTGCATTATAATGGATTGTATTATGCGATCGGCTCTGCATTAACGGGATGGAATCCAAACCCGAATAAATATGCAACAGCTACTTCACTGGAAGGGCCATGGTCGGAGTTCAAGGATATAGCGCCTCCGGAGAAGAAGACCTATGGTTCGCAATCTACTTTGATGTTGAAAGTGGTGGGTAAGAAAAAAACATCGGTGATCTTTATGGCTGATATCTGGAAGCCCCGAACCCAGTGGGATTCCCGTTATCTCTGGATGCCTCTTGAGATCGGTGATGGAAAACTCTGGTTACCCGAACCCAAACCCTGGCAGATCAACTTAAAAACAGGTGAAGTAAAGTTTCAGGAATCTTCGAAATAATCTCTGTGCAACTCTGAGTACTCTGTGGTCTCTGTGTTAAAAAATGAAATGTAGTTGTTGTAGGGAGATTTTTTTCAACACAGAGGGCACAGAGGTTAGGAGTTTCACAGAGGGGAGTAGATGACTTATCAATTAAATCTTCGTTATGCTTAGAAAGTTTTTATTGGCCGTGCTTCTTTTGTCCGCAAACTACTTATTGCAGTCGCAGACTATCGACCGCAACCTGCTATCGAAATTTTCATTGAATGAGATCGGTGCATCCTTGGTAGCCAAAGACCAATGGAAACCATTTCCCACCACACCTGCAGAATGGAAGGCTTCGGTGCCCGATACCATTCTCAAACAATTACTGAAGTTTGGCGAAGTGGCACTTAAGAAACCTTTTCAATCCGTTAGTGCCTCTGTATCTATGGAATACCTGCGAACAGGCGACAGGGAAGAATACCAGAAACAATCTTTCAGCAAAAGAAACCAGTTGATGGATCTTGTATTGGCAGAATCCATCGAAGCCAAAGGCCGTTTTACCGAAGCGATCATGAATGGTGTATGGAGTATCTGTGAAGAAAGTTTCTGGGGTGCATCAGCGCACCTGGGTACACAAAAAGCCGGTAATGGATTACCCGATGTAGAAGATATTACCGTTGATCTTTTTTCTGCAGAAACCGGAACGGTATTGGCGATGGCTGATTATTTTACCGGCCCGGCATTGGAAAAAATATCCAAACTCATCCGCCCGAGAATTTATTATGAAGTGAACCGGCGCATTTTTATTCCGTTAGAAACCAATAGTGACCGATATGGTTATCTCGGTGGAGGAAAAAGAAATGTGAACGTGAACAACTGGAACCCATGGGTGATCAGTAACTGGATGGCCTGTAATTTATTATTGGAGAAGGATGCAGCACGAAGAAACAAAACCGTTCAGCACCAGTTATCCCTGGTAGATCTCTATATCAATGGTCTCGGTGAAGATGGGGCAACAGATGAGGGCCCCGGGTATTGGTTTGCAGCCGGTGCCTGTATGTTTGATGTATTGACCTTACTGGATAAAGCTTCACAAGGCAAACTCACGATCTACAAAGAGCCCATTATTCAAAAGATGGGTGCCTATATTTATCAGTCGCATATCCAGGGCCCTTATTTTATCAATGTAGCCGATGCTGCACCCAGGATCACACCGGATGGGGTGATGCTCTATCGTTTTGGTAAAGCGGTGCAGGATAGCCTGA
>CBHRAM010000513.1:0-1951 GCA_966076165.1 uncultured Chitinophagaceae bacterium | reverse complement strand
ATCTCCGCCCCCAGCTTTGCATTGTTTTTGATCAGCGCAATATTGGCTTCGAGGCTTTCTCCGTGGGTGTGTTCTGAAATGTATTTTAGTAAGAAGGGGGTTACTTCCTTGCCCGTAATATTTTCTTTTTTTGCTGCGCTGAGTGCTTCCAGGATATGCACTTCAATTTCTGACGCATCCATCTGCTGTGCTGCAGGAACAGGATTGGCAATTAATACAGAGCCGTTTAAACCCAGTTGCCATTTGGTTTTGAGCAGGGTGGCAATTTCTGCCGCAGTATCTATTCGTAATGGTGAAGGATAGCCGCTGGTACTTGAATAAAAACTCGGAAACGCATCCTGGCCAAAACTTACTACGGGTATGCCTTTGGTTTCGAGGTATTCAAGGGTTAATCCGATATCGAGGATCGATTTTACACCTGCAGAGATAACGGCTACATTGGTTTCTGCCATTTCGGTCAGATCGGCGGAAATATCCATGGTATGTGCTGCATCACGATGTACACCACCGATGCCGCCGGTTACAAAAATGTTGATTCCGGCCATAGATGCGATGCGCATCGTAGCCGCAACCGTGGTGGCTCCATATAATTTTTGACTGATCACATAGGGCATATCGCGCAGGCTCACTTTCCACACATCGGTTGCTTTGCCGAAGAATGCCAATTGCTCCGTGGTTAATCCCACATAACATTTGCCATCAAAAATAGCAATGGTTGCGGGTATGGCACCGTTGGCGCGGATCACATCTTCTACTGCTTTGGCCGTTTCAATGTTCTGCGGATAAGGCATACCATGCGAAATGATGGTGGACTCTAATGCCACAACCGGCTTGCCTTTTTCCAGCGCTTCTTTTACCTCGGGATGTATTGCTAAGAATGGATTCATTAGTCGGGATAATATTTGTGTACCTGCTGTAAGAGTTTTTCCTGGTTAAGATGTGTGGCAATGGCACCATTCACCTGCAAGATCTCTGCCGACATAGTATGTGCCAGTTTTAAACAATCCACATCACTCTTACCTAAATGTTTGCCCAAAATAAAACCGGATAAAGAACCATCGCCGGCGCCTGTGCAATCCACCACTTCAATATCCGGTGCATGCAGAGTAATGGTTTTTTCAGAATTGTATAAAGCGGAGCCCTGTTTGCCATTGTGCAGCCAGATATTCTTAACACCTTTTTCTAATAGAGCTTCTATCTGTAATTGGGTAAGAAAGGCTTTTTCGGAAACGATCACGGGTAGCTCATCTTCATTGGGGGTGATCAAAAAGAGCCCAGCGAGGTTAACGCCTTTTAATTTCATAGCAGGTGGTACGGATACCGGTTCTATGATAAAAGGAATACCTGTTTCGTTACTGAAAGCCAATAGCCATTCGATGGCATCAATACTCACATTGGCATCAGCCAGTAAATAAGAAGCTGTTTTTAAGAGCTCGGTTTGTGTTTCTAAATGTTTGGGCGTGATGAGTTCGATAGCTGCGTTGGTAAGCAAAGCGGTGAACAACGATCCATCAACATTTAAAATACCTGTATATTTTCCCGATAGGCCTTCTTTAGTGATCGATCCGTCCAGTTTTACGCCTGCCTGTGTACAAACACTTTTGAGCCAGTCGCCATCACTATCATTCCCAAACACACTGATCAGTTGTACAGGTACACCAATAATAGCCAGTTGATGGGCAATATTACGGGCCACGCCACCGGCGGTCTTGGTAGCGATCGCATTATTGGTGGTAGCCAGGAGCATGGAATTACCGGCATGGAGCAGTTCATCTACCAATGCGGCTCCGATGGAGATTACGGGTTTTTGCATGGGGGCAAATGTAATGAATGAATGAGAGATTGATAGAATGAGAGAATGGGAGGCTGGAATTTTATTGCTCGGAACTGCCTAGATTGAATCGGATGGAAGCTTCATTGGTACCCTGGCTGAAAAAGCCTCTATCGCCGA
>CBHRAM010000512.1:0-1953 GCA_966076165.1 uncultured Chitinophagaceae bacterium | reverse complement strand
GAAGAAAAACCGGAAAGGGCTTTTATACTTACCAGTAGTCTATGGTCTATGGTCTGGAATATCTGCCTGCAAAGATAAAGACCATCCGCCCCAATCCTATTCACCATTCACCATTGCCCATTCACAACAAGCTTTCCCTAACTTTAGTTCCTCAACCCGTCCTGATGAAAAAAATAATCTTCTTTCTATCCGTTATTACCCTGTTTGCTGCCTGTAAACTCAGCAACAGCAACCAGAACTTCCAGGATAATGCAGAACTCTCTGCCTTACTGGATAAATATTATGAAGAACGCCTGCAGTTATTTCCCCTGGAAGCCACACAGATCGGGGATAACCGTTACAACGATCAATTGTATATAGACTTTACAGAGGGGTATCGAAAAAAAGAAAAAGAATTTTTTAACCGCTACCTCGTATATCTCTCAAAATTTGAGCGTGAGGCCCTGAATGATAATGATAAACTCAGCTACGACGATTTCAAACGCGAAATGCAGATCAGCCTCGAAGGGCTTACGTTTCATGAGAATGAATTTCCACTTAACCAGTTTTCCAGTGCCCATCTTTTATTGGGACAATTGGGCAGTGGCAGCGTGGTACAGCCTTTTAAAACCGTTGCCGATTATGATAACTGGCTGAAAAGGGTGGCTGTATTCCCTGCGTATTTTGACAGCGTGATCGTTTATTTTAAAAAAGGAATGGCAGACAGTAATGTGTTGCCACGTGCTGCTGTTGTAAAAATGATCCCGCAGATGCAATCCATGGCTGTGGCAGATCCCAAACAAAGCCTGTTTTATGGCCCTATCAACCTTTTGCCTTCCGGTTTTTCTGAAGCGGAAAAAAAGCGGTTAACCGATGCGTATACAAAAGCGATCAATGAACAGATCACACCCTCATTTAAAAAAATGAGTGACTTCCTGCAGAATGAATACCTGCCCAAATCAAGAACCACAACAGGTATCAGCGGTATACCCGGTGGCGATAAATATTACAGTTATCTTATCCGCCAGCAAACCACCACCAATAAAACACCGGATGAAATTTACAATACCGGTTTATCGGAAGTAAAAAGGATCCGTTCAGAAATGGAAAGGATCAAAACGGAGACCGGCTTCACCGGTGATCTGAAATCGTTTTTTGTTTACCTCAAAACAGATAAAAAATTCAGGCCCTATACAACACCGAAAGAAGTACTGGATGCTTTTGAGCAGATCCACAAAACAATGGAGCCAAACCTGCAGAAACTTTTTGGCCATACACCTAAAACACCTTTCGAGATCAGGCAAACAGAAGCTTTCCGTGCCGCCAGTGCCAGTGCTGAATACAACCAGGGAAGCGCGGATGGGACAAGGCCCGGTATTTTTTATATTCCGATCATCGATGCAACGAGTTTTAATATCACAAGCGGAATGGAAAGCCTGTTCCTGCATGAAGCCATCCCCGGTCATCATTACCAGATCAGCCTCCAGCAGGAAAATGAAAAACTGCCGCGGGTCCGCCGCTATGGTGGCAATAATGCGTATGTAGAAGGCTGGGCATTGTATTGCGAAAGTTTAGGAAAAGAACTGGGCTTGTTTACCGACCCCTATCAATACATGGGTGCCCTTGGTGATGAGATACACCGTGCCATCCGCTTGGTAGTAGATGTGGGTATGCATACAAAAGGAATGACCCGCGAAGAAGCCATTCAGTACATGACAGATAATGAACAGATCAGCGAAGAAGGAGCCATTGCAGAAATAGAAAGATACATGGTCATACCCGCACAGGCACTGGGCTACAAGATGGGTGCACTAAAAATTCGCGAACTGAGAACCAAATATGAACAACAACTCGGCAACAATTTTTCTATCGCAGCCTTTCACGATGCTGTTTTAAAAGATGGAGCCTTACCATTGGATGTACTCGAAAAGAAAATGGATACCTGGGCAGAGAAACAGAAGAAATAATGAATAT
>CBHRAM010000511.1:0-1957 GCA_966076165.1 uncultured Chitinophagaceae bacterium | reverse complement strand
GTGATGAATATCGGCCGCAGAATGGCAGAAGCTAAAAAATCAGTGATCGAATTATACGACCAGGGCTATTCGATGCCACAACCCAGAAAAGATGTAAAAGTAATGGGCCGTTTAGGATTGGGTGCCATGCTGGCCGGTATCAATGGCATGTGGCGCGGCAATTACGCAACAGACCACGATGCACTGGTAGCAAGGAAACTGGCCTATGTAATGTGTGGCGGTGATCTCAGCGAACAAAGCCTTGTAAGTGAACAATACCTGCTTGACCTGGAAAGAGAAGCTTTCTTAAGCCTTTGTGGTGAGAAGAAAACACTGGAAAGAATACAGAGTGTTTTGAAAAGTGGCAGGCCGATCAGGAATTAAAGCGTGAGTTGTAAGTAGTCAGTCGTGAGTAATAAAAAGCTACTAACGACTGACTACTCCCGATTTTACTATCCGAGCAAAAATTTCAACCTGAAATAATTTCCTTTTTCATTCAGCAGGTGTAATAATTCTCCACCCATATCCTCCATCAGCTGTGTACAAACGATCAATGATTGATCCTTGTTTACGGGTGCATTGTTTGATATAAGTTCTGCAGATTGAGAGATCCTGCTTTCCTGTATCTCTACAATAGCGGCGCCCTCTGCTCCGGTAACATAAACGCTCACCAGTATCCCCTCCAGAATAGAATAGAACAACTGAGAAAACAGATCCGTCAGAATAAAATCAACATATGATCTGTCTGCCCGCACCATAACCGGAGATACTGCAATATGCATCTGTACATTGGGTATGGCCGGATTGGCTTTGGCCAAAATGTCCACGATCGCTTGTTCAACAGTGGGAATAATGTCGAAATCGCTCATTGTATATTCAAGTGTAATTGAACCGGATTGATTGAGCGCTGCTGATCTTCTTTCGATATCTGCCAGACGTGGGTTATCCCTTCCCTTCATACTATTGAGAATGATGGCTAAATCGGCCTGGCTAAATGAATGAGGCATACTATACTGTCTGATGATCGAAGGGTTATAGATGTGCTTTCTGAAAGGGAATTTACACAAAGTTAGCAGAACATTTCCCTGGCAATCCATGGTTTTACATTCGGGATAGTTTCATTTTTACCGTTAAACCCATAGAAATACGGCTTATCAATAATCTACTATAAGTCTGAAGTTCTGTTTATCTTCGGAAGAACAATGATTTCCCATCTGTAAACAAAGCTATATGCAACCCGTTCTATCGATCAATGGTATCGCAAAAGCATACGGCCCCATCAAGGCATTAAAAGGTGTTTCCTTTGATGTACCGGAAGGAGCTGTATTTGGAATCCTCGGGCCCAATGGCAGCGGTAAGACCACCATGCTGAGTATCATATTAGATATTCTGAAAGCAGATACCGGCAGTTTTGCCTGGTTTGGGCAACCGGGTTCGGAGCATACGAGGAAAAGGATCGGCTCCTTATTAGAGACACCGAATTTCTATCATTATTTATCCGCTGTTGATAATTTAAATATCACCCATGCCATCAGTGGCCGGGGCGATGAAGCAGATATTGACCGTGTATTGGAGATCGTAAAATTAAGTGAGAGGAAAAGAAGCAAGTTCAGTGCTTACAGCCTGGGAATGAAGCAAAGACTGGCCATTGCTGCTGCTTTATTGGGCGATCCGCAGGTATTGGTATTTGATGAACCTACCAATGGACTTGATCCGGTGGGTATTGCAGAGATCAGGGAACTGATCAAAGAACTGGCTAAACGAGGTAAGACCATTATCATGGCCAGCCATTTACTGGATGAAGTAGAGAAAGTCTGTACACATGTAGCGATCCTTAAAAAAGGCGATCTGATCACAGCAGGAAGTGTAGACGATGTGTTTTCGCATGAAGATATTGTAGAAGTATCTTCCAGTGATCCGGTAAAATTACTGGATGTGCTGAAAACCTTTCCGGGGTACACTAAAATGCAACCTCACG
>CBHRAM010000510.1:0-1975 GCA_966076165.1 uncultured Chitinophagaceae bacterium | reverse complement strand
CAGTTCTTATTCGGCAAGCTCAGCTTCATTGGAGATCATGGTGGTAACGGAAGGTGGAGCATTGATCAATAATACTTGGGTATTGAAAAGGGGCGAATCGGTTGCGATATTCCCGGGTGAGACCTATACGTTGGAAGCCTCCGGAGATTGTGTGCTGTTCAAGGCATTTGTTCCTGCCGGATAGCTTATTAACAGTATGAGGAAAATTGAGATGGCTGCAATGCCGATAACGCCTATTTTTGCCCTTTAATCAGGAAACAAATGAAAATCAACAGAACGCTTATCATTTCTCTTTTCTTAATGGTGCTGGTAAGTGCTTTATACAGGATCATGCCTAACCGCCCGATGGGTTTTGCACCTCAACTGGCTATCGGCCTGTTCAGTGGCGCCTTGTTTGTAAACAATAAGAAATGGGCTTTTATATTGCCGCTGGTGTCGATGTTCCTCTCGGATCTGCTGTACCAGGTTTTATATAACTATGGTGTAACGGCTATCTACGGTTTTTACGACGGTCAATGGATCAACTACCTGCTGTTTGGCAGTATGGCTTTCTTCGGCTTCCTGATCAAAAAGAACAGGATCAGCAATGTGGTGATCGCAGCCTTATCTGCACCTACTGCTTATTTCCTGGTATCTAATTTCCTGGTGTGGATGGCAAGCGATCTCGGCTATGGCCTGAACCGCCCAAGAACATTCAGCGGTTTATTGTTATGTTATAATGATGCGATGCCTTTCTACACGAACAGCATTATCGCAACCGTGATTTTCTCTGCGGTATTATTCGGAACTTATTATCTCGCTAATAATTACTTCGCAAAGAAAGAGATGGCGTAGTAAAACAATCTATTTTAAGAAGAGCCCCAAATGATGGGGCTTTTTTTATGCCCTGCCGTTGTTGGTCAGTCTGCCTGATCTGTTCTGAAGAATAGAACTCTATTTCTTCTCTTACTTGCCACGCCCTTTAGGGCGTGGATAAGGAGTTGATATGGTCTTACTTCGGGACATTAGTCCCGAGTATGGATTCTAGAGCCAACTCGGGGCTAAAGCCCCCAATAAAATGGTAAGGGAGAAATATGTCCACGCTCTAAAGTGCGTGGCAAATGAATCCAAATCTGGTACCTGTATCTTCCTGATATCTGTGGTCAGGCGATCAACCCTAAGCGAGATCTTACCCAACTTCCTTCTCATACCACTCATCCACCAGTAAATGCTTTCCATCAGCAGCTGTGGTGGCCAACACATCGCAACGGTTATTCATTTCATTATTGGCATGGCCCTTAACCCAAACGAAACGGATCTTGAATTGTTTGGCTATAGCATGGTATTGTAACCAGAGGTCCTTATTTTTTTTCCCACCTTTAAAATCTGTTCGGATCCAGTTATCGAGCCATTTTTTTTCGACCGTGTTTACAATGTACTGGCTGTCGGTATAAATGGTGACCGGTATATTTTTTTTTGTGAGGGATTCGAGAGCCACGATCACGGCCATTAATTCCATCCGGTTATTGGTGGTGAGGCGATAGCCGGCAGAAATTTCTTTCTTCTTATCACCCCATATCAAAACAATACCATAACCACCCGGTCCCGGATTACCACGTGCTGAGCCATCGGTATAAATGATCAAATGATTTCCCTGTTGCATAAATACGTCACTGCGAGGAACGAAGCAGTCTGTGGTTTTGAAATGAGTCAGATTCGATTTCTAAAATGTTCCGCAAAATACAGTTTTCTCTTATGCGTAGCACAGATTGCTTCGTTCCTCGCAAAGACGTCCTGAGGTTAAACGGTTCTATAGAAAATATTCACCCTTCATATACAACACCGCTTTACCTGCGATCGTAACCCTGTCGCCACGTGAGCCGCACCAGAGATGGCCTTTTCTTTTGGAAAGCTGAATGGAGCTGAGATCATTTTTACCCAGTTCTTTTGCCCAGTAAGGAATTAATGTGGCATGGGCAGAACCGGTAACCGGATC
>CBHRAM010000509.1:0-1990 GCA_966076165.1 uncultured Chitinophagaceae bacterium | reverse complement strand
AAGATTTCTTATGCAGATGCTGAGCAAAAAGAGTTGTTAACCGAAGTGATCGATAGCGGCCTGGGTATTGATGAGAAGTTTCATGCAACTTTATTTGATCCGTTCACTACGACTTCTAATATACCTACCGCCAATGAATCGAAAACGGGACTGGGTTTATCGATCGTTAAAAAAATTGTGGAATTGCATAAGGGGCGTATTGGTTTTACGAGTGAGAAGGGGAAGGGATCGGATTTATTTTTCAGCCTGCCGGTTTGACCTCCCCGCCCCTCACTAAGCCGTTCGGGCTTGCCCCTCCTGGGAGGTGGGGCGTATTCTTCGCAGTTGTTGGTCTTATGACCAACAACCTAAACATAGTATCTTAGATAATCATCGAATACTACTATCATGAAAAAAATATTGATTGTTTCTGCACTGCTCTGTGTGATGCATACATTGATGGCACAATCTGCGAGGCTGATCGTGCGGGGTGATGATATGGGGTATTCACATTCGGGGAATCTGGCATTGATCAAATCTTTCAAGGAAGGGATAGAGACTTCTGTTGAAGTGATCGTTGCTTCGCCCTGGTTTCCGGAAGCGGTAAAATTGTTACAGCAAAATCCGGGAATTGATGTGGGTGTTCACCTGGCATTGAGCAGTGAATGGGAGAATATTAAATGGCGGCCGTTGACGGACTGTGCAAGCCTGAAAGATGCGGATGGATATTTTTTTCCGATGATCTATCCCAATAAAGATTACCCTGGACAGGCACTCACCGAAAATAAATGGACGATCGCTGATGTTGAGAAAGAATTTCGTGCGCAGATAGAAATGGCCATTAAAAAGATACCCAGGCTGAGCCATATTTCTGCGCATATGGGTTGTGTGAATATCAGTGAAGATGTGAAAGCGTTGAGTAAACGGCTGGCCAAAGAATACCATATCAGTATCGACCCTTCGGATCACCAGGTCATCAGTATCGGTTTTGTAGGGAAACATGAAACAGCGGAAGAGAAACTAACCGCATTTGTAGCCATGCTGGATAAACTGGAAAAGGGTAAGACCTATTTATTTGTGGAACATCCCGGGCTGGATAATGAAGAGCTGAAAGCCGTGTACCATATAGGCTATGAGCAGGTGGCGATGGACAGGCAAGGAGTGACGGATCTGTATACGAATGTGAAAGTGAAAGAGGCGATTAAACAAAGAGGGATACGGCTGGTCTCTTATAGGGATTTGCTTAACCGCTAAGACGCGAAGGCGCAAGGGGGCGCTAAGAGAGGAACGAAGAAAAAAAGAGTCATCGAAACTCAGAAACCCCTCTTTTTCTTCTTTTCTTCGTTCTTCTCTTAGCGAAATGAATCGCTGAAAGAAACCGCTTACATTTACAAGAGGCTATAGCCAGCCAATCCCATCATGAAAAGAGCAGTCATTTTATTTTTTATATTGTCTATTGCACAAAATGTGTTTTCTCAAAAAAAACCTTTTGCTGTTTTTGGCTATTATGCCGGCCGGCCCACATTCATTGACAGTTTTCCCGTAGAAAAATTAACGCATCTCTGTTTTAGTTTTACACATTTGAAAGGAAACCGGATCGCATTGGGTAATGCAAGGGATAGTGCGGGACTTCTGAACTGTGTATCGTTAAAAAAGAGAAACCCACAATTGAAAGTGATCGTGTCTATGGGGGGATGGACCGGTTGTTTTTCCTGTTCGGAGGTGTTTAGTACCGATAGTTCGAGAAAACTATTTGCGTCTTCTGCCAAACAATTGCTGAATTATTTTAAAGCAGATGGGATCGATCTTGATTGGGAGTATCCTGCCATCAAGGGCCCGCCCGGTCACCCGTACATGTTAAGCGATAAAGAAAATTTCACCGCCCTGATCAAAACATTGCGTGACAGCCTGGGAAAAGAAAAAGAACTCAGTTTTGCGGCAGGTGGTTTTACACAGTACATCAATGAATCGGTTGACTGGAAAAAAGTAGTGCCGCTGGTTGACAGGATCA
>CBHRAM010000508.1:0-1994 GCA_966076165.1 uncultured Chitinophagaceae bacterium | reverse complement strand
AATTTGGCGGTAATAAAAAGATCATCGGTTGTGTGGGAGAACTGCAGTTTGAAGTCATTCAATATCGTTTATTGCAGGAATATGGTGCGGCCTGTGAGTTCCGTTCATTACCTTTTTACAAAGCCTGCTGGCTAACCAGTAAGGACGAGAAAAAACTGGAAGATTTTCTGCGGTTCAAACAACAGAATTCAGCGGAGGATAAAGATGGTCACCCGGTATACCTGGCACAGAGCGAATGGTTTTTGAACACAGAGATCACCAATAACCCGGATATAACGTTTCATTTTTCAAGTGAGATACATAAATAGCTACCTAACCCATAAAATCATATTTTATGCACACACAGTCTTACGATATCATCATCATTGGAGCAGGCCCGATAGGATTGGCCTGTGGATTACACGCAAAAGCAAACGGACTCAGGTACTTGATCATTGAAAAAGGGTGCCTGGTGAACTCGCTGTTCAATTACCCGGTAAACATGACCTTCTTTTCAACCGCTGAACGATTGGAGATCGGCAATATTCCTTTTATGAGCCGCAGTCCCAAACCCACCCGCGATGAAGCCCTGGAATATTATCGCAAAGTGGCGGTTTCTGCCGGTTTGAATATTCACCTCTTTGAAGAAGTGGAAAGGTTGGAAAGAGTTGACGAACTGTTTGCATTGAAAACTGTAAAACGTACCTATAAAGCAAAGAATATTATTGTATCAACCGGGTTCTATGGTAAACCTTACCTGCTGGATGTTAAGGGTGAGGAACTGCCAAAAGTTACCCACTATTATGATGACCCGCATTTTTATGCCTTCCAGAAGGTGTTGGTGATCGGTGCCAACAATTCAGCTGTGGATGCGGCATTGGAAACCTGGCACAAAGGGGCACAGGTAACCATGGTGATCAGGGGCAGTGAAATAGGGGAGCGAGTAAAATACTGGATCAGGCCTGATATTGAAAACCGGATCAAAGAAGGCTCTATCAAAACGTATTTTAATTCCACCGTCGCAGAGATCCGTGAACATGAAGTGGACATCAATACACCGGATGGATTGGTAACCGTTGAGAATGATAAGGTTATTGCCATGACAGGTTACAAACCCGATCTGGCCTTCCTCGAAACCATGGGTATCGAATTATCGGATGATGAGGTATGTAAACCCAATTATGATGAGGATACCCATGAAACGAATATAAAAGGTATCTATCTTGCAGGTGTGATCTGCGGTGGGATGAATACGCATAGTTTGTTTATAGAGAATTCGAGGGACCACGCAGAAAAGATCGTAACGCATATCAGTGCTTTGATCAACGCTCAAGAAAAAACGAATGTTGCTGTTTAACACAGAAAGATTATGGGTAAGACGTTTTACATCGGCAGATGCTGATGCATTCTTTCAAATCAATGGCAACCCCGAAGTGGTAAGGTTTATCCGTCCTGCCAAAACAAGGGAAGAAAGCGATTCATTTTTACAGGAGAATATCCATTTATACCAGAACGGCTCTGTAGTGGGCCGTTTTGGTGTTTTTAAGAAGGATACACAGGATTTTGTGGGCACATTTTCCTTTCTCTATTTATCAGGCCAGGAAGAGATCCATATCGGTTATGCTCTGATACCGGAAGCCTGGGGTAAGGGATTTGCTACAGAGCTGGTTCAGAAGGGAATTCCCCATTTCTTTGAAAACACCACAAAATCAGGCCTTTTTGCCATTACTTCTTCCGCAAATCATGCTTCTCAGCAGGTGGTACTCAAATCGGGTATGCTATCCAGAGGCCAGGTATTTGAGCATGGGGAGATGCTGGATCTCTTCTCCATTACCCGCGAAGAATGGCTCTCAGCCCATATTCCCGCCCGATAGTTCGGTCTTATTTGTACTTTTGCCCCTCTTATGAAAGCAAGAACACTCAAGAAAGACAAGGTAAATATCATCACCCTTGGCTGCAGCAAGAACCTGGTAGACAGTGAAGTACTCAGTGGGCAACTGGCGGCAAATGATATC
>CBHRAM010000507.1:0-1994 GCA_966076165.1 uncultured Chitinophagaceae bacterium | reverse complement strand
TGCTGTAAACTACCGGTTGCTATATTGATACCAATCTTGGCCATTGCTTAAGTAAGAATTTTGAAGTACGAAGTACGAAAATGAATCAGTTTGCGAAATTAACACTTGTTACTGCGTGTTGGTTGCGAAATCAGGAATGATTGGGGCTGGATACTGGGAGCTGGATATTGGATGCTGGATAATTAGAGTTTCATTTTTGAGTCAGGATTGGATCACTTGTGTTTTACTTAGGTAATCGTGCAGTGGTTTGCCGATAATGGGCATAAAGAACAGTTCGATAATCGTGATCCTTACCAGGCTGCGGATGATTATCCAGCCTAAAGAGGGCTTGGCGCCTGTGTTGCTGATCACTTTTGAAGAAGTGAACCATTTGCCGGGTGTGCGGGCAAAAATGGCTTCGAAGAAAGTATAATAGATAAATACCGATCCGAAAAAGAACCATCCGAAATTATAGCCTCTGTATCCCCAATACATCACATACCAGTTCCAGGCCCGGTAGAGAAAGAATGCCATGGTGAATACGAGCAGGGTGTCTACAAAGAAATTCAGGGCACGGGTGCCGTCTCCAACTGTTTTCATGGGGCAAATTTAGTGAGTGGTGAGTAGTGAGTAGTGAGTTTTTTTTGAGGTTTCACTCACTACTCACTACTCACCACTCACTTTCCTTACTTTTGCGCAAACACCAGAACAGATGAATTTGATCGAAGAATTACAGTGGAGGGGCATGATACAGGACATTATGCCGGGTACAGCAGAACTATTACAGAAGGAAATGGTTTCGGGTTATATTGGTTTTGACCCTACCTCCGACAGCCTGCATATTGGCAGCCTGGTGCCTATTTTATTATTGGTGCATTTGCAGAAAGCCGGACATAAACCGTATGCCCTTGTTGGTGGCGCTACCGGTATGGTGGGTGATCCGAGCGGCAAAAGTGAAGAGCGGAATTTATTAAGTGAAGAAGTACTACAATTGAATCAGGAAGGCGTTCGTAAACAATTGTCCAGGTTTTTAGATTTTACCGAGGGCAAGCCCAATGCTGCGGTGATGGTGAATAACTATGACTGGTTCAAAGATTTTACTTTCCTGAATTTCATCCGTGATGTGGGCAAACATATTACAGTGAACTATATGATGTCGAAAGACAGTGTGAAGAAAAGACTGGAAGGTGAAACAGGCATGAGCTTTACCGAGTTTACGTATCAATTGGTGCAGGGCTATGATTTTTACTGGCTCTACCAAAATAAGAACTGCAAACTGCAGATGGGTGGCAGCGACCAGTGGGGTAATATTGTTACCGGAACCGAATTGATCCGCCGTAAAGCGGGTGGTGAAGCGTTTGCGTTTACCTGTCCGTTAATTACCAAAGCGGATGGCGGTAAATTTGGTAAAACAGAAAAAGGAAATATCTGGCTGGATGCGAAGAAAACCTCTCCTTACCAGTTCTACCAGTTCTGGCTGAATGCGAGTGATGAGGATGCGAAGAAATGGATCAGGATCTTTACATTATTACCCAAAGAGGAAATAGAAGCCCTTCTCACAAAACACGACACTGCCCCGCACGAAAGGGCATTGCAGAAAAAACTGGCAGAAGAACTTACCTGCTTTGTACACAGCAAAGAAGATTTTGTGTTTGCTGTAAAAGCATCAGAAATATTATTCGGTAATGCCACGACTGAAATACTGCAAAGCCTTTCTGAGGACCAGTTATTACAGGTAATGGAAGGCGTACCCAATATTGAAGTGAAAAAAGAATTGCTCGATGCAGGTTATGATATCGTAAGCTTTCTGGCCGACACCCAGATCTTCCCCAGCAAAGGCGAAGCCCGTAAAATGTGGCAGGCAGGAGGATTGGGATTGAATAAAGAAAAGATCTCAAGCGACAAGACGCAAGTAACAAGTAGTGATCTGTTGAAAGAGAAATATTTGTTGGTGCAGAAGGGGAAGAAGAATTATTATTTGGTTACAGCGGTTGACTAAGCGTTTTTGAACAATA
>CBHRAM010000506.1:0-1996 GCA_966076165.1 uncultured Chitinophagaceae bacterium | reverse complement strand
ATGCAGCACCTATTCTCGGCCAGTATTTCGATATTCTCTGTATGCGTACATTTCCTTCTTTAAAAAATAAAGAAGAGGACTACAGTGAAATGCTGATCAACCAGTTTATTAAATATGCCGGTGTGCCGGTGGTGAGCCTTGAAAGCGGCACCTTACATCCATTACAGTCTTTGACAGATATTGTGACTATCAAAGAAAACATAAATAACTCCCCTTTGGGGGCTGGAGGTAAACCCAAAATAGTGCTTACCTGGGCACCACATATCAAACCATTGCCACAGTGCGTTGCCAACAGCTTTGCACAATGGATCAATGCATGGGGCGAAGCAGATTTTGTGATCACGCATCCGCATGAATATGAGCTGGCAGAAGAATTTACCAAAGGTGCCACCATCACACATGATCAGGATGCTGCCTTAAAAGATGCCGATTTTGTGTATGTGAAAAACTGGAGCACCTATACAGATTACGGAAAAATATACGAGAACGATCCTGCATGGATGCTTACGGAAGAGAAACTGGCTACCACACGCAATGCAAAAGTGATGCACTGTCTTCCGGTAAGAAGAAATGTAGAATTGAGTGACGAGGTATTGGATAGTCAGCATAGCCTTGTATCAACACAGGCAGGAAACAGGGTATGGGCAGCACAGGCGGTATTGTCCGAAATTTTACAAACCAACTTTTAATACGTGGACACGGTAATTGTTATCAAGATCGGGGGCAATATTATTGATGATGAAACAAAACTTTCATCGTTTCTGAAATTATTTGCCGGTGTGAAAGGGAAAAAAGTGTTGGTGCATGGTGGCGGAAAACTGGCTACCAAACTGGCTGCCGACCTGGGTGTAGAACAACAAATGGTTGACGGAAGAAGGATCACAGATGCAGAAACACTGAAGATCGTAACCATGGTATATGCAGGTTATATCAATAAAAATATTGTGGCACAGTTACAGGCCCATGGCTGTAACTCGATAGGACTGAGCGGAGCTGATGGGAATCTGATCACGGCACATAAAAGAAAACATGCGAACATTGATTTCGGCTTTGTAGGCGATGTAGATCATGTAAATACTGCGCTGTTACAAAACCTGCTTGATAATAACATGACTGTTGTGGCCGCCCCGATCACACAGGATGGCAACGGGCAACTGTTAAACACAAATGCTGATACCATTGCACAGGAAATAGCCAAAGCACTGGGTAAATTATATGAGGTTAAACTGATCTATTCTTTTGAAAAAAGCGGCGTTTTACTGGATGTGGAGAATGAAGACTCAGTAATACCCGTGATCAACCCGGCGTATTATGAAGAGCTGAAAGAAAAACAACTGATCTTCGCTGGTATGCTCCCGAAACTGGATAATGCATTTTCTGCATTGCAGAACGGGGTGAAACAGGTGATTATTGGAAAGGCAGAACAACTGGATCAATTGATCACAGGTAAATCAGGTACAACCATTACACATGAATGAGCAGGTACTAAATAAGGTTACTGAGAATGCGGTCACACTGTTAAAACAGCTGATCGCGATACCTTCTTTTAGTAAGGAAGAAGATAAGACGGCCGACTGTATTGAAAATTTTCTTCAGTCAAATGGAGTGCCCGCTAAACGGTTCCTGAATAATGTATGGGCCGTAAACAAACATTTCGACGCAAGCAAACCTAACTTGCTGCTCAACTCACACCATGATACGGTTAAGCCTAACAAAGCATACACACTTGATCCATTTACTCCTATAGAAAAAGACGGGAAACTCTTTGGCCTCGGCAGCAATGATGCCGGCGGTCCTTTGGTAGCTTTGATGGCGGTCTTTCTCTATTTTTATGAAGCAGAAGTGGCCTATAACCTTGTATTTGCCGCAACCGCCGAAGAAGAGATTTCAGGAAAGAACGGCATTGAAATATTGCTGGCAGAACTACCAACTATCGATTGTGGCCTGGTAGGCGAACCTACCCAGATGCAGATGGCCATTGCCGAGCGTGGGTTAC
>CBHRAM010000505.1:0-2002 GCA_966076165.1 uncultured Chitinophagaceae bacterium | reverse complement strand
TTTGAATCCTGACGCGGTCACGAAAAGTCTCACAGAAATGTGGGACTTTTTTATTTATTACCAGGGTATCACCAGAAATAATAATCCGGCGGCGATCTAATATTATTCAAAGCTGCGTAGAATTACGTAATCTCAACGTAGTTCTACTGAATTTCAAGTTGCACGTTTTTTTGTGTTCAGATCCTTATTAAATTGAGTTGGCTTTAAATAGTAAAGGGGGGAACCTTTAGTATTGCGGTGCACTGAGAGGTGCACCGTTTTTATGTACCTAAGTAGCTGTGAACTGATGCTTTGTTTTGTACGGAAGAATATAAAAATCCCCGCAGGATTCATCAGTTTGTAACTGTTGTCCTGCGGGGATACTTGTACTCTATTTACTATCAGCTTTTGGTCAAAGCATTGATAAAGGGCTGGTTGTACAAACGTTTACCGGTGGCTTTGTACAGAGCATTGGCCAGGGCTGCAAACACCGGAGGAAAAGGAGGTTCGCCCAATCCGGTCGGATCGAAATTATTCTGTACAAAATGGATCTCGATCTTTTTAGGGGCTTCATTGAGCCTGATCATTCTGTACTGGTGAAAATTATGTTGCATGGGTACGCCTTTTTCAAAACGCAACCCACCATACAGCGCATTACCAATACCATCTACGATAGCGCCTTCTACCATATTCTTTGCACCTTCGGGATTTACCACAAAGCCACAATCCATGGCTGAGACCACTTTCTCAACAACCGGTTGGCCGTTCTTTATACTCACATCGATCACATGAGCCGCATAGGAATTATGACAGAAATAAGCAGCTACGCCTCTTTTGGCAATTTTGTTATTTGTCTTACCCCAGTTTGATTTTTCTTTTACCAGTTCCAATACGGCGATATAACGATCTGCATCATAATCGTTGTTTTTACCAATGGGTGCAGCTTTTGCTTTTTTCAATAATTCAATCCGGTAATCGATCGGATCCTTCCCGATGGCTTCTGCCAGCTCATCCAAAAAAGATTGTTCTGCCGAAGCACTAAAATTGGAACCCGGTGCCCTGAATGCACCGATGGTGATATTGGAAGGGATCTCCCACCCTTCTGCGAGATAATTTTCAAAAGCACCGGCAGGAAAACGGTTTTCATGAACAGATCCTTCAGGGATCCCACCTCCTTTAATATGAATGGCGGTCACATTGTTCTTTTCATCCAGTGCCGCACGGTAGGTGACCATATAAGAAGGGCGATATACGCCATTATTCATATCATCTTCCCGGGTAAAGATCAGCTTGATGGGGGCTTTCATTTTTTTGGAGATCTGCCCGGCTTCAATCATATAATGCCCATAGGCTTTCCGGCCAAAACCGCCGCCCATTCTGGCTAATTTCATTTCAATTTTATTGGCAGGTATATCCAGGTTGGCCATGATGCTCTGCTTCATCATTTCCGGAATTTGTATCGGCGCTACAAAAAATGCTTTCTCATCCGTAATATGCGCAAAGCAATTGATGGTCTCCATGGGGTTATGTGCGAGAAAAGGAGCCGAATAAGTTTTCTCGATCAGTTTTTTTGCTTTGGCAAATGCTGCATCAGGATCTCCGTCTTTGCGTAAGACCCTGGCCGGCTTTTTCTGCATCTCATACATCTGCTTCATATGCGCATCTGTGCTTTCCAATCCTTCGGGTATGGTATCTTCCTTTTTACCTCCACGGGCATTTACCATTTCTTTATACGATTGAAAAGGTTCCCAATCCACTTTCACTTTTTTCCGGGCATTCATTACTTCCCAGGTTGTATTGCCTACCACTACCACCAGGTTGTTGAAGGTTCTTGTGTCAAATCCTGCTTTTACGTATCCGTCTTTATATACCTGGATCTCAAATATATCTTTGATGCCGGGCATTTTTAGGGCTTCGGCTGCATCAAAACTTTTGAGCTTCATGCCAAAAGCCGGTGGGCGGATGGCCATAGCGATCAGCATTCCCTCCTGTTTATAGTCGAGGGTAAACAATGATTTTCCGG
>CBHRAM010000504.1:0-2004 GCA_966076165.1 uncultured Chitinophagaceae bacterium | reverse complement strand
CTGCGAGATCTCGGCTTTTATGGACTGGAAAGCCAATATTGATATCAGCCAGCAAAGGATCGAATCCAAGATCAATGAAATAAAAAATACACTGCCGCCCGATATACAGATCACGGTGGAGAGAATGAACCCATCCATTCTTCCTATTACTGGTTTTTCATTGGAGAGTAAAACACGCTCTCCTATTGAAATGAAATTGCTGGCACTATATACCATCAAACCCTTTCTCTCACAGGTAGAAGGTGTTTCAGAGATCAGGGTGATCGGTGGAAAATCAAAAGAGTATTGGCTGGTATTGAATATCCAGAAAATGAATACCCTGGGTATTACACCGGAGCAGGTGAATACAGCATTGAGCCAGACGAATTTTATCAAATCCAACGGGTATCTTTCTGATTACCGTTTATTGTATCTCACAGTAACGGATGCATCGGTCAGTTCCAAAGAGCAACTCGCCAATATTGTACTCAGCAATAACAGTAAGCGGATCGTTCTGCTGAAGGATATTGCCGATGTACAGATCCAGGAAGCCAAGGAATATATCAAGATCAATGCCAACGGACATGAAGGGATTTTGCTGGCTGTGATCAAACAACCCAATGCCAATGTGGTTGATCTGAGTGATCGTATGTCGGCCAAGATCAATGAGCTGAAAAAGATCATTCCGAAAGATGTAAGCATCCAGCCCTTTTATGTACAGGCAGATTTTGTGAAGGACTCTATCAAAAGTGTAACCGACAGTTTATGGATAGGATTGGCGCTCGCTATTTTTGTGGCAATCATTTTTCTTCGTTCTGTAAAAGCCAGTACAGTTATTCTGATCACGATTCCGGTGATCCTTTGTCTGGCGGTCATTTGCTTATATGCGATTGGACAGACCTTAAATATTATGACCCTGGGTGCTCTTGCAGCAGCCATCGGACTGATCATTGATGATGCGATCGTAGTCGTGGAACAGATCCACCGAACGCATGAGGAACATCCTGAAGAACCCACTAACACCCTTGTACAAAAAGCGATCAGTTATTTATTACCGGCCATGGTAGGTTCTTCTTTAAGTACCATCGTGATCTTTCTGCCATTTGTGTTGATGACGGGTGTGGCAGGTGCTTATTTTAATGTGATGACGGAGACCATGATCATTACACTGGTCTGCTCCTTCTTTGTAACCTGGATCATTTTACCGGTAGTATACCTGGTGTTTACCCGGAATGCCTCGGTAAATTCCTTACAGAAAAAACAAAAACCACATTCGGTAAAGAACCAGCGTTGGGTGGGTTTCTTTATCAAGAACCCGATACTGAGTTTCCTGATCATTCTCGCACTGGGATTTTCGGTTTATTATATCTATCCAAGATTAGAAACCGGGTTCTTACCGGAGATGGATGAAGGAAGTATTGTATTGGATTATAACTCGCCCCCCGGCACTTCACTTGAAGAAACCGACCGCATCCTGCGAGAAGTAGAAAAGATCATTGTAAAAGTGCCGGAGGTAGAAGCCTATAGCCGCAGAACCGGCACACAGATGGGATTTTTTATTACCGAACCCAACCGCGGTGATTACCTGATACAATTAAAGAAATCAAGGGAAAGAACCACCGAAGATGTGATCAGCGATATCCGTAAACAGGTAGAAGCTTCACAACCCGCACTGCGTATTGATTTCGGACAGGTGATCGGCGATATGCTTGGTGATCTGATGACTTCTGTACAACCGGTTGAAGTAAAAATATTCGGTACGGATCAGGCGAAACTGCAGGAGCTCTCTAAAAAAGTAGCGGCCCTTGTTTCGAAGGTAGAAGGTGCTGCGGATGTGTTTGATGGTATCGTGATCGCGGGCCCTTCTATTAATATAGAACCTAATTACCCGGTACTGGCACAATTCGGGATCACACCTGCCAACCTGCAATACCAGTTACAATCTTCTCTGGAAGGAAATGTGGCAGGAACCGTGTACGACAAAGAACAACTTACCGATCTGCGTTTGGTATACCCCGGCAACAG
>CBHRAM010000503.1:0-2017 GCA_966076165.1 uncultured Chitinophagaceae bacterium | reverse complement strand
TTCCTGTTGCGCGGGCCAGATACAGGTAGGGTGCAGGATCTTGGCACCGAAATAAGCCAACTCAGCGGCTTCATCAAAACTCAATTGTTTGATGGCAGCTGTTTTATCAACGATACGGGGATCATTGTTATGCATCCCGTCAATATCTGTCCAGATCTCACAAACTTTGGCATGAATAGCTGCGGCGATCAAAGAAGCAGTATAATCACTTCCCCCACGTTTCAGGTTATCCACCTCACCTTTTCCGTTACGGCAGATATAACCCTGTGTGATGAACAATTTTTTATGACTGTTCTGTTGTAATAACTGGCTCAGTCTTACTTTGATGCTGCCTAACTGTGGTTCTTCATTGGCATCGATGGACATAAACTCCAATGCAGGCAATAACAGATGATCCACACCCTGCTCCTCAAGATACATGCTGAACAGTTTTGTGCTCATCAATTCTCCCTGCGCCAGAATATCTTTATTCAATGCCTCACTGAAAGAAATGCGGAGGATGATATTCAGAAATTCAAAATGTTCTGTAACGATCGCGTTTCCTTTGGCAAGCGTGGCTTCTTTTTTTAAAAGATCGATCACAAACCCACGATAATGTGCTTCCAGTTTATCTATCTTCTGTTTCGCTGCAACACGGTCGCCCTGCGATAAACTGTTACTGATCTCTACCAATGCATTGGTAGTACCGCTTAATGCGCTTAACACAACAATGGTTGGTTCATTGTCTCTGGTGATCAACTGTGCCACCTGGTGCATACGTTCCGGCTTTCCAACGCTGGTGCCGCCAAACTTCATTACTTTCATAGAAACCCCCTCCCCCGATTTTTTGATGATTAAAAATTTGTGCAAATGTACACGCTGTACTTATATATAGGAATAAGTATTTTTTGCTAATCATTGTTAGCCATAAGGGTTTGCGCATGTTTTGCAGCCCTCACAAAACAGATTCTGCGGTTATTTGCGTTTATTGGCCAAAGGGTTTTTGAGCAGCACAGTCCGCATTGGCACCGGGGTCTACCTGAAAGTACTCGCAGAAATAACGATAATAACCATACCGGTATTTTGAAGCTTCCAGTCCTTTGTTGCATTCGATTCCTCCATTGATCACATTTACCACGGCACCAAAGCCCGGCATACGTCCTCCTGCTATATCTTTTTCAGAAGGTGTCCAATGATTGGTAATGATATCATGACAGGAAGGTTTTGGAAACTGCGGAGTTGTCCAGAACCAGATAGCCGAAGCAAAACAGGTAACCGGGTCACGGGTTACCAATGCAGGATCTTTCAGCAGTTTATATACATCATGAAAATACATTTCACTGAACTGTCCATAATTATAATTCCAGCTGATCTGCAGAGGGCCACGGCCATGATAAGATTGTCCGGCAACAGGCGGGTATTGGATCTTGCTTGAATCACTGTAATGCGGACAGCCCTTCTCACAATTCTTTTCATCCGTAAAATATAATCCCCATTGGTAATATCCACCCGGTGCATCATCCCATCCCCCACCGGTTTCATAAGCGATATTGGCGAGAAAGGCACAAAGCTCACGCTTCTGCAAGAGGGTATCTTCTACCGATAAAAATTGCGGAAAAGAATCCGCTGCTGCCAGTAACGCTTTGAATGAAAAAAAATCTTTCTTCTTTTTTTTATGCGCAGGATCGTTATAAGCAGAAATATCAAAACGGTTGGGGAATAATTCATTCCATTTTTTTTCGTTCAGATATTTTGCAAGATTACTATGCTTAGGTATACGCTTCTGTGCATACAATGTTCCGATGCCCATCAGCAGACAAATGATCATCATTCGTTGTATCAACCGATGCAGATGAGACATGGATCGTATATCAGAATTTGAGTGAGAATTTATCAGCCACTTCTTTCAGATCGGCTACTACACTATCTACTAAAGGGATACCTTCTTTCATTCTGACCGCTTCCATCTCTCTTTCCGGATCACCGGGTATCAGTACCCGCTCATATCCTGCTGCCGGTTTGGCCGAACGGAAGCGTT
>CBHRAM010000502.1:0-2065 GCA_966076165.1 uncultured Chitinophagaceae bacterium | reverse complement strand
TCGCTGATCGTAAAATGGTGTTCCCCTTCCTTGATCCAGCCTGTACCGCAGCCTGTAATGATATTGTGATGGAACTCAAAATCATCTGCAGTGCTCTTGGTTGTCCATACACCACTGTAATAAGCGCCATACACTAGGCAATAACGCATGGCATTCTTATAACTGGTTCCGCCTTCTGCATCCCAGAATACAACAGGGTTCTGGCAATGATAAAAAACACAGTGGTCGAGTACAAACCCATGGCCATTGGCAATGGCGGCGACCCTTACGGGCAGCAGGTCCACGTCTCCGGTAAACAGGCATTGTGTGATCAGCAGATCGGTGAGGTTCTTTCCTTCGCGCCAGACAGGATAAGAACGACGGTTATGTTTTCCATCAATATAATAATATGAGGGGCCACCGCTGAAGTGCAATCCTTCAATGGTGGTATAGTTGGTTTCAATATCAATACCCTTTGCCAATTCGCCATCCGGATTAGGCATGGTGGGCGCAATGGTAACCAGGATGGGCATTAGCTGGGGCGTCCAGTTAGCATCATCGGGCATGATCTCGGCCCTGATCACCAGCCGGTTTTCTGGAGTGTATTGATTGTTATTGAAAACAACGGTTTCCGTTAAGGGATACACACCTTCCGACAACAGGATGGTTGTGGCTTCCTTGCGGTTACCGGTATTAACACGCTTTGCTGCTTCCGCCAGAGTTTTCAATGGCTGCGATCTTGTGCCGGGATTACTATCATCGCCTGTTCTTACATTGATATGGAATTGTTCGGCAGATGCCATCAGCACCATCAGTATACATAAGCCGGCAGCAAAACATTTTTTGATCATGGTTTTGTTTTTTACAAAGTTGTCAAGCCGGTCTTTTCCGGAATGGTCATTTTGAAAACAAAACAGTCATTCAGAAGAATGACTCATCAAAGCGCTTCACGGTATTGCTGTGCGGTAGCCCCCGTAAGTTTTTTAAAGAATCGGTTAAAATTGGAGGGATCAGAGAACTCGAATGCGTAGGCGATCTCTTTAACGGAGCGTTTACCGTTCAGTTGTCTTTTGATTTCAGAAACCAGTTTGTGATGGATCATCTGCTGGGCGGAAAGGCCACTGTACTGGCGACAGATCTTATTCAAATGAGCGGCACTGATCTGCAATGCTTTCGCATAAAATGATACCCGGTGCTCACTCATGTATTGTTTTTCCAGCAATGAACGGAATCTGAAAAAATCCGGGTGAACATAGGTATCACTTTTCAATTCATGGGTATCTGAATAGTGGCGGTTAAGGATCACGAGCAGTTGATACAGGATGGCCCTTAGCAGATGGTTACTGTCTGTTTGCAGATGCCGGAATTCTTCTTCCAGGTTGCGCACCAATTCCCATGCGCGTTGAAAAGCTTTAGCAGGCATCTTCATGCCGGTAGGCCTTGCATACTGATGAAAATATTGAAAACGGTAGAGGAACAGATCATCCGTAAAAAACAAGCTGAGAAAATCTTTCTCAAAAAAAAGCGTATAACCACTCACCTGCCTTGCATCCCATCGGCGGACCTGGCCGGGGGATGTAAAGATGACCGTTCCGGGTTCAAGTTTTGTTTTTTGTCCGTCCAGCGAAAAACTACCTTTACCTTTTTCGATAAAGAGGATCTCATAAAAACTGATCTGGTGTGGGGTAGTGTCCAGTATAAAATTTTTCAGTGTTTCTATCCTGCTGATATCCAGCAGCAGTTCCTTCCCGTATTTGCGGGGAAGAAAATGATAGATTGCTATATCAGATGCAGGTGTATCTGCTTTTTTTGAAGATCGCATTTACGGCCATTTTAGCAAGGGGCATCCCTATTGCTTACGAATATTAAAAATAACCTGTTTATTGCATCCAAAAGCTTAAGATCATCCCAAAACCGGTCAGCAGGAACAAAGGTGATATTTGCTTTTTTAGGACTGTTTTGTATATTTATTAAGTACAGAACGATCCTTTACTGAATGCCTTACGCTGAATTCAGGTATTAATGGCAACTATTCAATAATCATTCAAATATCAACCACTATGTTTATCGGACATTATGCATTGGC
>CBHRAM010000501.1:0-2080 GCA_966076165.1 uncultured Chitinophagaceae bacterium | reverse complement strand
GAAGATCCCTCCACACCTATTGCGATCAAAGCATCTGCACTTACTAACCTGTTTAATTTATCCCATCAGTACCCTGAGATAAAACAAGAAATAAAATTGATCATTGAAACGAATTGGGATCAGGAAACGGCTTCGTTCAGAAGCAGGGGGAAGAAGATCCTGAAGGCATTGGGGAAAGGTTAAAATAGTTAAAGTGGTTAAAGTGGTGTAAAATAGTCAAGAAACCATTGAAAAAAAATAGCTGCAGATTCGTAGATTACTAACCAATCTGCGAATCTGCAGCTTCAAATTTTTAATTGCTAATTCTTAATTTTTAATTACTAATACAGCATTCGCACCTTGATCGTCGCCTTCACTTCCCTCAATAACTCCACTGCCTGTTTCGATAATTTTTTATCTACATCCAATACCACATAACCGATGGCATCATTGGTTTTCAGGTATTGGCCAACGATATTGATATTGTTCTTTGATAAAGCCGTATTGATCGCACTCAATACACCGGGAACATTATGGTGAATGTGTAAGATGCGGTGGGCATTTTCAACCGGCGGCAAACCAATGGCCGGAACGGTATGTGAACCGTTGGTGATGCCCCTTTCGAGGTACTGGAATAATTTCACGCTCACATCTTCCCCGATATTCTGCTGCGCTTCTTCAGTTGATCCGCCGATATGGGGTGTCAGGATCACATTGGATAATCCCTGTAAAGGGGTTTCAAATGTATCGCCATTCTTTTCCGGTTCCCATGGATATACATCAATGCCGGCACCACTTAGCTGTCCTTCCTGCAAGGCAACAGCCAATGCTTTCAGGTCCACCACTTCTCCCCTTGCATAATTGAGCAGGATAGAACCCTGCTTGAATGATTTCAGTAAATTTTTATTGACCAGGTTCTTTGTCTGCGCTGTTTCGGGAACATGCAGAGAAACGATATCCGATTGTGAAACCAGTTCTTTCAGATTCCTGGCAGAAGAAGCATTTCCCAATGGCAGTTTGGTTTCTGTATCGTAGAACAAAACCTTCATGCCCAGGCTCTCGGCCAACACACTTACCTGCGATCCGATATTACCGTAACCGATGATACCCAGGGTCTTCCCCCGCAATTCATAACTGCCCTTGGCTTCTTTCATCCAGATGCCTTTGTGGGCTGCATTGTTTTTATCAACGATCCGCCTGATCAGTACGATCGACGCACCGATCACCAGTTCGGCCACACTTCTGGTATTACTGTACGGTGCATTGAACACCACCACACCGGCCTCGGTAGCCGCTTTCAGGTCAACCTGGTTAACCCCGATACAGAAACAGCCGATCGCCTGCAATTTGTGGGCGGCAGCCAGCACTTTGGCCGAAATATGCGATTTGGAACGGATACCCAGTAAATGCACGTCTTTGATCTCTTTGATCAGCTCGTCTTCACTAAGGGCGCCGCTTAATTTCTTTACATTGGTATAACCGTTGTTTTTAAACTGCTGAACGGCTTTTTCGCTGATATTTTCCAGGAAAAGGATATTGATCCGGTCTTTCGGATAACTGGTAATTGCCTGCTTGCTCATATTTGCGAAAATAAATGTTATTTGTTTGCGTACCATACACATAGTTTTCCACGTTAGTAGGCTGAGCTAAAGCCTGAACCTATATTTGCCCCTATTGTTAAAACACCAGTGCGAATGCTCAGACTAAAAATGATCCCTTTACTCACTTTTCTGTTAATAGCCGCCTGCGGGTCGAACCCCTCTACAGACAAAATAGAGCCTGTAAAGGCTAAAAAGCCAGCCGCATTCTCAGGCGTTTCAGCCCGGGAAAAGGAATATTACAGCAGTGCCATCGCCCCCTTATACCAGTCATTACTGTTAAGAACCGGCTTTAACGGAGCCATTTTACTGGCCAAGAACGGTGAGATCGTGTTTGAGGATTATCATGGTTATATCAACCTCAAGACCAAGGAACCCATTACATCCAATTCCACTTTTCATATCGCATCCGTATCTAAAACCTTTACAGCAGCGGTGATCCTGAAGCTCATGGAAGAGGGTAAACTGAACCTGGAAGACAATGTTGAGAAATACCTGCCGGG
>CBHRAM010000500.1:0-2085 GCA_966076165.1 uncultured Chitinophagaceae bacterium | reverse complement strand
ATAACAACATACAGAAAACAGATCCGCATATTTACTTTTCCGGAATTCCTGTTTTTGGGTGCCATGATGTTTGATTTATTTTACGCCATACACCCTAAGCCGCATATTTTTTAGCTGCAGGTCTATTCCGGGTGGTGTATTGAACAGCGCCAGTTCATAGTAGAGGTCTTTTACATTACTGTAATCGCTCAGCGTAAACATATCGTTGGTGGTTATATCGTTCCACTGTTTGGGCTGAAATTCATTCTTGCTGAGTGTGGCCAGGTCGCGTTTGCTCCAGTACAAAAACTTCTTTCCCTTGTTTTTGGTATCGATCAACGCAAACCGGACCGTAGGATATTTATCCGGATCCTCTCCTTCAATATTGGCGGCGGCAAAAAATTCTATGTACAGGAATTTATATCCTTTGGGTAATTTAAAAATGGGCATCAGGCTGGTATCGGGCTGTGCGGTTCGAATCCTTCGGGTGCTGCTGTCTGTATAATCCAATAACAGGTCTTTTTTCCCTGGCAGTAATTCTTTTTTCGCAGGATAGACTTTATTGCTGTCGCACACATATGCATTGACGGCTTCAAAATTGCTTCGCAGTCGGATCATGTGTTTTTTGATGGAGTCGTTGACGATCTTTTGCTGTGTAAGGTCCGGGCGCAGTTTGTATAACTGGTTCTCGGAAATAAAATAATCGCGCCAGAGATAATCGTTGATCTCGCGGCCCCATGACATAAAAGGCATGGATTGCTGGTTCCTGAAGGCTTTTGCCGTATCGAGCACGGCACCCATCCAATGAACTTCCTGCGGATAATTATTGAAGCGGAAATTCTTTGCCAGGAAAGAGGCGATCGTGGGTGCAATATTATTGTGTGAATTCACCGAGAGGAATTTTTCTCCTTTTTTCAGCATCGGAGAATAGATCAGGAAGGGTACGTGGTAGTCATCTATTTCACCGATGGTTGGAAAAGACCCGATATGGTGATCGCCGGTGATAAAGAAGATCGTATTGTTATACTCCGGCCGTTTGGCATAATCACTGAAGAATTTCCGTAAGCAATCATCAGAGAACATAAAGGTTACCAGCACTTCCTTGGTTTCGCCCAGCGTTCTTTTGATCGGTGCCGTCACACGCATGGTCTTCAGCTTCTGATCAAACTTTTTTTCATACTGTCTTTTCTGTGCAAACAAATAGGGCAGGTGCGTGGTTCCTGTATGGTAGATATTGAGATAGGGTTGTTTGTTCACAGAATCGATCACCTCAAAACTGCGGCTGAACAGGGCATCATCCGGGTAGCCCATGGACCAGCCTTCCTTACCCACACCCATTTCTTTATACTTTGATGGATAGTGTGATAAAATAAAATCCGTTCCCTGTAAACGGATATAACCACCCATATTATCAAAATCAGGATTAAAGCCCGTGAGAAACCTTGCATAATATCCATTGCTACGCAGGATCTTGATCAGCGATAAATGATCTGGCATTACATTCATGATCGAAAACCCGCGTTTACCATAAGGTAATGATCCGGAGATAGCCGGATGCGCAGCAAAAGTTCCGGGAGCGGTGCTTAAAAAATTATCCCAGGTCAGACTCTTCTTTGATAGTGAATCGAGAAAGGGTGTAAAACTTCCCGCGTAAGCATTGGCCCCACTAAAATCACGAGATAATCCCTCAACCACTAAAATGACAATATTGGGTTTTGCGGGATTCAGGTTAAAGAAATTACCCAACACATCCGCATCTGTATTCTGGTGCATCAGCGGGTATTCACTGCTGGTAAATTTGAAAGGATGGTTGGCGTGATAAAAATCGATCTCCTCCGCCAGACTCGGCGCATTCGCATCGTTTCTGGCAAAGAGGTAATGATAACTATCATTGATCCAGTAGCTCAGTTTATTGGTGGTGAGATAGTAGGCAGAGCTTTGTTTGAACCAGTCGGGAGAGGGATTGGCAAAGCGTATGAAAATAAGGGCGAGTGTTGTTAAAATAGTTAAAGAGGTTAGAAGGGGTTTTGGGGCAGTGATCTTTTTGGTAAGTGTTATGTATAGAATGAAATACGCCGGCAGGTAAATAATAAAGGGAACATAGGG
>CBHRAM010000499.1:0-2090 GCA_966076165.1 uncultured Chitinophagaceae bacterium | reverse complement strand
CATATAGAAGGGCATTTTATGATGATGGATGCTTTATTTTTTAATCGGGAAATGCCGTATGGCTTCATCCAGTTCTGTTATCTTACCATCTACGATTTTCAGGTCATTGACCACAGACACAGAATCTGTTTTTCCTTTTTTATCAGTAGTCGTTTGCACATACCACATAGTTACATAAGCGTCTTTTTTATCTTTTGAAATAACGGATTCAAAATCATGCATCTCAATTTTCATGGAATTCATTTCGCTCCATGACCTGGTAAACATAGCTTTCAGGCTGTCTTTTGAATATTTACCTTCCATATAATCGGCCCTCCATTTTACCGTATCAGCAAAATAAGAAAGGCAATCATCAATCTTGTTGTTCTCAAAGGCCTTTAAGGAATTCAATACCAACGCCGTATTTTCTGAACTGCCTGTTTCCCAGTTATCCGGGTTTTTGATGGTGTACGCATAAACCGGCTTTGTCCCAGCGGTTAAATCTGTTTTATTGGCTGCTTTGTCGGCAGGATTATTACAACTAACACTGATATACATCAGCAGGCAAAGCGAAAGCATTCTTTTCATGACAGTTTGTTTTTGATTAAAAAATAGAGAAGCATCGGACAAAGTACTCTTTCGGTTCTACAAATGCAACAAAAAAGCTTCTGTCTTTTCAAACAGAAGCTTTTGCTATGATCATTTCAATCAAATCAATTATACCAGCATCCTCAAAGGCTCTTCCAGCAAGCCTTTCAGCGTTTGCAGGAAGGCAGAACCTGTGGCACCATCTACTACGCGGTGATCACAGCTTAAGGTAACTTTCATCACATTACCCGGAACCACCTGTCCTTTCTTCACAACAGGCACCTGTGAGATCCCACCTACTGCCAGGATACAGGCATCCGGTGGATTGATGATCGCCGTAAACTCATCAATACCAAACATACCCAGATTGGAAATAGTGAATGTACTTCCTTCCCAATCCGCAGGTTGTAATTTTTTATCTTTTGCTTTCTGTGCGTATTCTTTTACTTCTGTTCCGATCTGGCTCAACGATTTCCCATCTGCAAAACGAACCACCGGTACCAGCAATCCATCTTCCACTGCCACAGCCACACCAATATTGATATGGTGATTGTAACGGATCTTATCGCCCAGCCAGCTGCTGTTCACTTTTGGATGCTGACGCAAAGCAAGTGCCGTTGCTTTCAACACCATATCATTAAAGCTGATCTTTACAGGTGCTACTTCATTGATCCTGGCACGTGCCGCTACGGCTGCATCCATATCAATACTCATGGTAAGATAAAAATGCGGAGCCGTGAATAAGCTTTCACTTAAACGCTTGGCAATTACCTTACGCATTTGCGAAACAGGTACTTCATCAAAACTTACCTGTCCGGCCGGAGCGCCTGGTACCAATGCTTTTGCTGCAGGTGTTGAAGCCGCAGGTGCAGCAGCTGCTGCTGCCGGAGTATAGTTATCAATATCTGTTTTGGTAATTCTTCCGTTATCACCTGTGCCTTTTACATAACGCAGGTCGATCCCTTTTTCAGCAGCAATTTTTTTAGCGAGCGGAGAAGCAAAGATCCTTCCATCATTGACCACTTCTGCAGTAGCTGCAGGAGCGCTGGCTGTTTGTGGCTGACTGGCCGCTGCAGGCGCTGCTGCTTCCTGTGTTGCCGGTGCCGAACCGCCACCTGCTTTTACAGCCGCTACGATCGCATTCACATCCAGGCCTTCTTTACCGATAATGCAGAGCAGGTCATTCACCAGGATCTTCTCACCGGCTTTCGCGCCCTGGTATAACAGGATCCCGTCTTTATAACTTTCGAGTTCCATGGTGGCTTTATCGGTTTCGATATCAGCCAGCACTTCTCCTTTTTTAACGGTATCCCCTATATTTTTCTGCCATCCCGCAATCACGCCTTCAGTCATCGTATCGCTTAATCTTGGCATCAAAACCACTTCTTCCATGGCTGACACATCAATTGTAGATTTTGTTGCCGGCGCCGCTGCTGCTTTTTTCTCTTCTGCAGGAGCTGCTGCCGGTGCCGGTGCTGCACCCCCCGCTGCATGTTGTGCAACCAAAGCTGTAACATCTTCAC
>CBHRAM010000498.1:0-2096 GCA_966076165.1 uncultured Chitinophagaceae bacterium | reverse complement strand
GCCTGGTACTGGAACATATTGAAGACCTGAACACCCTCTTTCAGAAACTATCAGCAGTTATCACACAGGATGGTTATGTATATATTGGCGAACTGCATCCCTTCAAACAATATGCAGGATCCAAAGCAAGGTTTGATACAGAAGCCGGTCAGCAGGTAGTGACCTGCTATACACACAATGTTTCAGATTTCACGCAGGCCGCCAAAGCCCATGGTTTTGCTGTTGCGGACATCAATGAATACTTCGATGAAGATGACAGAACAAATATTCCGAGGATCCTGGTTTTGTTATTGAAAAAGGGATAAGTATGATGTACAGTTGTTTCGCTAAAAGAGAAACGGAGAAAAGAAGAAAAAGAGGAGTTTCCGAAAATCGGAGTATCTTTTTTTCTTCGTTCTTCTTTTAGCGAAACTTTTTCTCTGCGGCTGCGAAGCGACTATGACTCATTAAACAGTGTTTTCAATTGCATTTATGAATCGTCTTGAGTATATTTAAAAGTCATTCATTTTAACCGATTGCCATGCTCAACCTCTCTGTTCTCCTCGATAACAGCGCCCAGATATACCCATCCAAAGCCGCTTTTACTTTTATGGATACTTCGCTTAGTTATGCCCAGATAAATAATGCGGCATGCAGGGTGGCCAATGGCTTGCGTGCAAAAGGCATCATGCCGGGAGATAAAGTGGCATTGAGCTGTTTTAACCTTCCCGCCTTCCCGATTATTTATTACGGGATCTTAAAAGCAGGTGCGGTAGTAGTACCCTTAAGTGTACTACTTAAGAAAGATGAGATCGAATACCATTTGACCAACAGCGATGCCAAAGCCTATTTCTGTTACAGGGGAACACCGGAACTCCCAATGGATCAAATGGGCTATGCCGCTTTTACCAATGTTCCGGCATGTGAACATTTTTTTATGATCATGGCTACACTGGAAATGCCATCATCCATAGAAGGCACCGAAACATTAGGTAGTTTAATGAACGGTCAACCCGCAACATTCGAAACCTTCCAAAGCAGTGGCGATGATACCGCGGTGATCATTTACACATCCGGCACCACGGGCCGCCCCAAAGGGGCAGAGTTAACCCATTCGAACCTCCTGCTTAACGCCATGCTTTCTGCAGACCTGATGAGTGCAAAGCCGGAAGATACCCTCTTACTGGTACTGCCCCTATTCCATATTTTTGGCATGACCGTAATGATGAATGCAGGGATCTATCGCGGTTGCTCTCATGTTTTATGTGCCCGGTTTGATGCCGAAATGGTTTTTGATACAATGCAAAAGCATAACGTAACCGTTTTTGCCGGCGTACCCACTATGTATTGGGCGTTATTGAATTACATAGATCCAAAATTTGATTATCAAAAGATTGCCGCTAATTTAAAAATATGTTTATCCGGTGGCGCTTCCTTACCGGTAAACGTGATCGAGAATTTCGAAAAACGTTTTGGCATTGCCATCCTCGAAGGCTATGGGATGTCGGAAGGCTCACCGGTAGTAAGTTTTAACCAATTGGCAATTGGCCGCAAAGCGGGGTCAATTGGTACACCGGCATGGGGCATTGAAATAAAATTGATTGATACCGAAGGTGCAGAGGTTCCGGTTGGTGAAAAAGGAGAATTGTTATACCGTGGCCATAATGTAATGAAAGGCTATTATAAAAATCCTGCCGAAACAGCCAAGGTATTGAAGAACGGCTGGCTGCACTCCGGGGATATTGCCACAAAAGATAAGGATGGTTTTTATTATATCGTAGACCGTACCAAAGACATGATCATCCGCGGCGGGTTCAATGTGTATCCGAGAGAGATCGAAGAAGTGATGATCAAACATGAAGCCGTATCACTCGTAGCCGTGATCGGGATTCCCTGCGAAGAGATGGGTGAAGAAATAAAAGCCTGTGTAGTATTGAAAGAAGGGCAAACCATCACCGATATCGAACTCATCACCTGGACAAAAGAGCGGGTAGCTTCTTACAAATATCCAAGACATATTGAATTTTTACAGGCTTTACCCATGAGTGCAACGGGGAAGATCTTGAAGAAAGAGTTGAGAAAGTGAGTCACTCAGTGCCCCCTCTACCACCCCGCCC
>CBHRAM010000497.1:0-2108 GCA_966076165.1 uncultured Chitinophagaceae bacterium | reverse complement strand
TGCAGGAGATCTTGAGTTAATGAGTGATTGAGTGAATGATAGCATGATAGAATGTGATTCATGTCTCACGAATGACGATTCACGAACAATCAGATCAAACGCTTACTATTGCTTGATGGCGTTATACGATCATTCTCTAAGCCAGTTAATAAAACCAATCCCGGTTTTTTCCCTTTTTCAAAACTTCCCAGTTGATCCTCCATCTGCAAAGCTTTGGCGCCGTTCAGTGTGGCCCATTGTAATAATTCGTGTAACGGTACTGCGGGGAAATGCCTGGTGATGGTTTTTAATTCATCAAGGATATTTAAACTCCAGTTGCTGGCAAGGCTATCTGTACCTACAACGATATGACAATGATTCTTACGCAACAGATCAATGGGTGGTGCAGCTTTCTCAATGTACTGGTTGGCATTAATACAAACACACCAACTCACAACTGACGACTCACGATTCACGAACAACAGATCTTCTTCTTTCGCAAACGTATTGTGAACCAGTAATACACGCTTTGCATTGCTCATTTTTGAAAAATAAGATTGCAGGCTGCTTTTGCCGGTGGGTTTAAAAAAGGATGTATCCATATTCATCAAATCATACATCCTTGTAAAGTCACCCTCCTTTTTTTGGAACAGCAGATCCTCGAAATCTGTCTCCTGATTGTGGATAGTTATTGTATTGTCTTTAAAATATGGCGACATTAACTGCCATAATTCATCGGAAACAGAGTAAGGTGCATGTGGTGAAAGAGAATTTTTTATTTTTTCATTTTTAATTCCTTCGAATGATTGATAAAACCCCAATGACTTCTCAAATCTCAATGGCGCAACTGAAGGCACCCATCCGCTCACTTCAATAAAATTATAATAAGCCAGTCTTTGTTTCTGTTTCTGCTGCAGGGTAAGGGTATTGTTACAGATATCGCCTACGGCTACGATACCGTTGGCCAGCATTTCATCTTCTGCCCTGGCAATGGCATCCAGTATTTCTTCTTCGGGGAAATGACGTTCGTTCACGACTTTAAACACAAAATCCACCAGGCCCGTTTGTTCGGGTATCAGTCCGCGCATATGGCTGAGCTCGAGATGGCAATGGCAGTTGATAAAGCCGGGGCTTAGTACACCATCTAACTGCTGGATATTATCTCCGGCATCTTTCGCGGCAATGATCTCTTCTATTTTTCCCTGTTCATCGGTGATCAATACCGTATCGGGGCCGAGCAGTTCGGCGCCGGTGAAAATCTGGGTGGGCTGGAATTTGCGGTAGTTCAAGAAGGTCTGATTAGCAGCAAATGTATTTAAGGAGCGGGGTTTTGCCACAGATTGCACAGATTAACACAGAAAACAGAGCAAATCTGTGCAATCTGTGGCAAAAAGCACTGCCCAAACCCCTTGTTGGCGCTGAACTGTGCGACGCAACCACGGTGAAATAGCAGTAAAATCGCTGGTTTCATAAGGATAATTAAAAAATGTTTCAAAATTATTATTGAAAATCAATAAGTTGCAAAGGTGCGATACAAAATACTTCTCTAAATTCTTGGAAAATTGAACGGGTGGGGGCTACCTTCGCCTCCCGAAAAATCGGGACATTATAACCGGCGGGATAGCGACCGGGTCATTAAAACAGAAATATTATGAGTAAACTTCATTTCACCACTAAGCATGCGAACGCGGCTACCGTACAGCACAACTGGTATGTGGTTGACGGTACTAATCAAACCGTAGGACGTATTGCATCGAAAATTGCTTCTGTTCTTCGCGGTAAGAACAAAGCGTATTACACCCCGCACGTAGATTGCGGCGATTATGTGATCCTGATCAACGCTGAAAAGGTTGTTTTTACAGGTAACAAGGCTGAGCAGAAAATATACCTCAACTATTCCGGTTACCCAGGTGGTAAAAAGGAAGAAGTTGCAGAGGATCTGCTGAAACGCCGTCCGGAAGTGATCATGGAAAGAGCTGTAAAAGGCATGCTTCCTAAAAACCGCCTCGGCCGTAAAATGATCAAAAAATTCTTTGTGTATGCAGGTGGAACACACCAGCACAGTGCTCAACAGCCTAAAGAATTAAAATTCTAATTCTCAACCTCAACATTCAAATTCCAAATTAATA
>CBHRAM010000496.1:0-2109 GCA_966076165.1 uncultured Chitinophagaceae bacterium | reverse complement strand
ATGTAAAATTTGATATAGAGAAAGCAAAAGAATATGCCAGAAAAGTAAATCCTTCGCTTGAGATCATCGAACTTAGCTGTACCAGCGGCGAAGGGATGCATCTTTGGTACGACTGGCTGAAATCAAAAGTATTAACACCCGCCTGAAATACATGATGCCTGTTTATCACATACATATCAATGGAATGGTGCAGGGAGTAGGCTTCCGCCCATTTGTGCATAAACTGGCGGTACAGATGCAGATCAACGGATGGGTCAGCAATGGCTCTGATGGTGTTCATATTATTTGCAGTTGCGAAGAAGAAAATGTACATACTTTCTGCCGGCAGATTGTAGAGCACCCCCCGGCTTTGGCCATCATTACAGAACATTCGATCCGCATCACAGATACCCCTGTTGAAAAAGGATTCTTTATCAAACCCAGTACACATGGCAATAAGATCCAGATGCTCATCACACCTGATGTAGCCATTTGTGACGATTGCAAAAGAGAGATCCGTGATCCGGAAAACAAACGTAACCAGTACGCTTTCACAACCTGCGTTAATTGCGGGCCGAGATATTCTATTACTACGGCGTTGCCTTACGACCGTATGCATACCACCATGCGTCATCTCCGTCAATGCAAACATTGTACGGATGAGTATATGGATGTTATGGACGCAAGGCATCACAGCCAGACCAACAGCTGTCCCGATTGTGCCATTGCTTTGCATTTGTATGACGGGCCCGGCAAGGAGATCGTACTCGCCAAACAGGATGACTATCTCGATAAAATAAAAAAAATCTTACAGCAGGGTGATATCGTGGCTGTGAAGGGAGTGGGTGGTTATTTGCTCTTGTGTGATGCCACCAAAGAAACCACTGTGGCTTTATTGCGTAAAAGAAAACAGCGCCCCACAAAACCATTTGCCTTATTATATGCAGATCTTGAGATGCTGTATGCGGATGCCGATATCCGTCCTGTGGAAATGGCTGCTTTAAAAGATAAAGCGGCACCTATTGTTTTATGCCGGTTAAAAAAACATCCGGAAAATCATATTGCCGTGCAACAGATCGCACCGGGGTTGAATAGTGTGGGTGCAATGTTGCCCTCATCACCCCTGCTGCAACTGATTGCAGACCAGTTTGGAAAACCCCTGATCGCTACCAGTGCCAACCTGAGTGGGTCACCTATTATTTATGAAGATGAATCTGCACGTTACTGGTTGAGTGGGGTTGCGGATTATATACTTACCTATGATAGAGATATAGTGGCCCCGCAGGATGATAGTGTGCTGCAGTTCACCAGCCGCGGACAAAAGATCATTCTTCGCCGCAGCCGTGGATTGGCGCCTAATTATTATCCCGTTCCTTTTTTGCCATTGCCCAATCATACCCTGGCCATGGGTGCTGAATTAAAAAGTGCATTTGCGATAGCGCATAATGATCATTTATTTATCAGCCAGTTTCTGGGCGATCAGCAATCGGCCGAATCGCAACAGAGTTTTGATGCTTCTCTCCATCATGTTTCTACGTTGCTGGGCTTTAAGGCCAAACATATTATTGCAGACAAACATCCACGTTATCATGTTTCACAACGTGGAAGGGAACTTTCTACAATGGATACCTGCTCTTTTACACAGGTACAACACCATGAAGCACATTTTGCATCTGTGATGGCCGAGAATGATCTGTTTGAACAGAAAGAACCGGTTTTAGGGATTGTATGGGACGGTGCCGGATATGGAGATGATGGACAGATATGGGGTGGGGAAATATTTTTATATGACCAGGGAGAGATCAAACGCACGGCACACCTGGCTTATTTTCCGCAACTGCTGGGTGATAAAATGAGTAAGGAGCCCAGACTGAGTGCTTTGAGTTTATTACGGAATTACCCTTCTTCACAAAAATTATTACAAAAACATTTCACAGATAAAGAGTGGGCCTATTATCAGCAGTTGTTACAACAGCCGCAAAACGTAATGACCAGCAGTATGGGCCGCCTGATGGATGGGGTAGCCTGTTTACTCGGCATCACACCGGTAACCAGTTACGAGGGAGAAGCTGCCATGCAACTGGAAGCAATGGCCAAAAGGTGTAGTTATCATTCTTACGATTATTATAA
>CBHRAM010000495.1:0-2136 GCA_966076165.1 uncultured Chitinophagaceae bacterium | reverse complement strand
CTAAACCCGCTTTCATGAAAAAGTATGTTTTGATCTGTGCGATGTTGTTCTCAGTAACATTGATGGCCCAGGAAGAAAAATCCTTTACCGTTAAAGGATCGATGAAGAATTTTACTATGCCGGTTGCGGCATGGAAAGTGTACCTGTCTTACAGGCAGGGTGATAAAAACGTAACCGATAGCCTGGAGCCGAAAGATGGCTCGTATAGTTTTTCAGGTAAAACGGTAGAGCCCATGATGGCGCAATTGCGTGTAAGGTTTAAACCCGGACCTGATGGCACCCCAACCCGGATGATCAGTGGCCGTGATTTTGCTGTCATTTTTATTTCTCCCGGCAATATAGAAGTCAGTTCCGTGGATTCGTTCAGTAATATAACCGTAAAAGGTTCCAAAGCACACGATGAGTATGTAAAGCTGAATGCCCTGCTCAAACCGGTCAACGATCAGATGCGCGCAGCTTCTGCGATCTACTCACAGGCCGCAAAAGATAAAAATGAACCCGCCCGGAAAGCCGCAGAAAATACCCTTGATTCACTGGACAAAGTTTCCAGGGAAGTCTATGGTGGGTATGTAAAAAATAACCTGCAATCACCCATCGCTTCTTATGCATTATCCAATTATGCAGGATGGGAGATCAATGTGGCGGAAGTAGAACCCCTGCTCAACCAGCTGCCTGCTGCACAAAGGAATTATCCTTCTGTAAAAACATTAACAGAAAATGTAGCCATCGCCAAAAAAACAAGCATTGGCGCCATGGCCATGGATTTTACACAGAATGATACCCTGGGCGTGCCAGTTAAACTTTCTTCTTTGCGTGGTAAATATTTACTGGTCGATTTCTGGGCCAGCTGGTGTGGTCCTTGCAGAAGAGAAAATCCAAATGTCGTAAAAGCTTACCAGGCGTATAAAGACAAGGGCTTTCATATTCTCGGTGTAAGCCTCGATCAACCCGGTGCCAAAGACAAATGGCTGGAAGCGATCCATAAAGACGGGCTTACCTGGACACATGTATCCGATCTTAAATACTGGCAGAACGAAGTAGCTAAACAGTATGGTATACAGGCCATCCCGCAAAATCTTCTGCTCGATCCAACCGGAAAGATCATAGCCAAGAATCTAAGCGGAGAAGATCTGCAGAAGAAACTGGCGGAGATCCTGAAGCCGTAGGATAATGAGTGGATGATAGAATGTTCTGCCACTCATTACTGACTTTACCAGCCAACCGTGCCTTAGTGTCTTTGTGTGAGAAATTTTTTGCACACAAAGGCACTAAGGCACGGTTTTTTATGGGTAACTTGAATCAAATTCTGTACAAGCAATATGAGACGGGTTTTCTTTTTTGCCTTTTGTCTTTTTACTGTTGTCTTTGCAAAGGCCCAGCAGTTTGGGGGTAACCCATCTTCCATCCGTTGGCAGCAGATCAATACGGATACGGCCCGAATCATCTTTCCCAAAGGATACGAAGCCAAAGCACAGCGGATCGCCTCGATCGTTCATTCGCTGCAAAAAAAATATACACATAGTATTGGGGACACGATCCGTAAAGTGAATATTGTATTGCAGTCTCAAACCCTGATCTCTAATGCTTATGTGGGCCTCGCACCTTATCGAAGTGAATTTTATCTGACACCGCCACAGGATGCGTTTGAATTAGGGGCCATCAACTGGGCCGATAATCTTGCTGTACACGAATTCCGCCATGTACAGCAATACAGCAATTTTAATAAAGGCTTATCCAATGTGGCATCCTGGTTATTTGGTGAACAGGGACGCGCAGTAGCCAACGCAGCCGCCGTACCCGATTGGTTCTTTGAAGGGGATGCTGTTTTTAATGAAACCAAATTAACCAGACAGGGGCGTGGTACCTTACCCTTGTTTCTGGGCAGTTACCAATCGCTCTATAATGCCGGTAAAACATATAGCTATGAAAAAATGCGAAACGGGTCGTTGAGGAATTATGTCCCTGATCATTATGCATTGGGTTATTTGCTGGTAGCTTATGGAAGAAAAAAATACGGGGATGATATCTGGCGGAAAGTAACCGATGATGCAGCGAGGTTCAAACCTTTATTCTATCCTTTCCAGGGAGCCAAGAAAAAACAGACAGGCATTGCATTTAATCAGTTCGTGGATGATG
>CBHRAM010000494.1:0-2136 GCA_966076165.1 uncultured Chitinophagaceae bacterium | reverse complement strand
TGATTTCGAAACATTTTTCGATCAGGCACCCGCACTAAATCCGAATGTTTCAAAAATTACCGGTGTGATCTGCGGATACAGGGTAGAAGAGATCGAAGACAAGCTGATTCAGAAGATCCGGTATTTAGATAAATTGATTGATGAATTAGCGAAAGGGAGAAAAATGGAGAAGATCCTGAGGAGTTAATGCGATTGATGAATACCCGGCAGAAAATGTTAGCTGCTTGCTTTTGTGAGACAGGAACAGTAAGTGCTGCAAGTGGGCTTCGATAAAACAGTTTCCAACAGGAACCTGGCTTGAAGTAAAGGGGCTTGCCATAAAGGGGCAGTTAATTGAAATTGATATGGAAGCGCATAAGGCAAATAAGTAAACATTAAGTATTGAAATAATAGGCAGATGACAGGAAATGCAGGGAAAATAACCATTCACATGGTTTCAAGTCTCGATGGTTTTATTGCCAAAAAAGACAATAGTGTGTCATGGTTTGATACATCGGATAACTATGAGAAAGGAGTAACCGGCGAAGACCCGGAAACATTTCTGAAAACCATTGATTGTTATATAATGGGGGCACGCACATACGAACATGCGCTGGAGCTCTCAAGATCGTATGGATGGGCGTATGGAGATACCCCCACCATCGTGGTAACCCACCGGGAACTTCCGGTTGAGCGCCCGAACATTGAATTGTATGCCGGTGATCTGCATACTCTGGTAAATGAAAGGCTAAAACAGCGATACAGGAATGTCTGGATAGCTGGCGGTGCCATACTGGCGAATGAATTTATCCGGTTAAAGCTGGCAGATGAAATAAGGGTATCCGTTCTACCGATCCTGCTGGGTGAGGGAACGCCATTCTTTGACCAGATAGGCGGTGAGCAGGCTTTGCACTTACAAGATGTGACCGCCTATAAAAACGGGATGGTGGAATTATGTTATGCAATCAAGAGATGAACACCTGACTTTATCTGATAAGGCCTTCCTTGACTATAAAACCCCGCACAAGGCTATGATTTCCCGATCTGAATGTTTACATTTATCTGTTCAGTTCCTTTGCAGGCACCGTGATTTTTATTTAATCCTTAAATCAACCAACATGAAATCTGTAAACATGTCGGCGGGCTTTTTATTATCAGCCTGCCTTGTACTTTCTGTTTCCTGTAATTCGGGTGATGACAAAAAAGATGAAAAAGCTGTCAAAGACAGTGCCGCACCCGTTGCGGCTGCCGCGCCGGCCCCGCCAAAAGATGTGATGACCATTAAACACAAAGTGGCCAACTATGCTAAATGGAAAATGGGTTATGATTCGGGTGATAGTATCCGCGCAGCCAATGGCCTTCGCAGTTATGTGATCGGCCGCGGACTGGAAGACTCGAATATGGTGTTTGTGGCCATGTTTATGGACGATGTGGAAAAAGCCAAAACATTTGCCTCCAATCCTATATTGAAAGACCAGATGAAGAAAGCAGGAGTAATAAGCACACCCGAAATTGACTATATACACAGGGTGGCTGCAGATACGGCCACATTGGCCACTATGGATCGCGTGGTGGTAAAGCATAAAGTAAAGGACTGGGATGCCTGGAAAAAAGTATATGATGATCATAAGCAAGCCAGGATGGACGCAGGTTTAATCGACAGGTCGCTGGGTTATACCGTAGGTGATAACCATATGGTGAGTATCGTGTTTGGAGTCACTGATATGGCCAAAGCCAAAACTTTTATGAACTCTAAAGATCTGGCCGATAAGATGAAAGCAGGTGGGGTAGAAGGCCCGCCAACCAGCTTTATGTATCATGTGGTTCAGGTCATCAAACCATAAATTTTACCAAGCAGCAGTATTTTACTGCTGCTTTTTTTTCGGCATGCAGTTTTAGAATCAAAATGGTATTGGCTTCAGAATTCCGAAAACTAAATACCTTTGAATGGTAAACAGCGCTGATGCACCATCCCTATATAGAAGACATATTATTTGATAAGGTCAACTTCACAGAAAAACCCTTAACCTGTGGCGATTATGAGGGTTGCGATTTTGTGAACTGTGATCTTTCCAATGCCGATCTCTCCGGCAGCCATTTTACCGATTGCCGTTTTACGGGTTGCAATATGGGTATGGCCAAACTGATGAAGACAAG
>CBHRAM010000493.1:0-2141 GCA_966076165.1 uncultured Chitinophagaceae bacterium | reverse complement strand
GAAAAATAAATTATCCTATCTTCGATATAATTAGTTGCATAACTAACTAATTTTACAAAAAGGTAAAAACCATATGAAACGTTCCATTAAAAAAGTTGCTGTTTTAGGTAGTGGTGTGATGGGTTCCAGAATTGCCTGTCATTTTGCAGGCATCGGTGTACAGGTATTATTATTGGATATGGTTCCCAAAGGTGCCGAAGAAAGTACCAAACCCGCAGAACGGAATAAACTGGTGAATGATGCCTTACAGGCTGCGATCAAGAGCAACCCCTCTCCTGTTTTTACAAAAGAGGTGATCAAAAAGATCAGCACCGGCAACTTTGATGATAACCTGAAAGATATTGCCGGTTGCGACTGGATCATTGAAGTGGTGGTGGAGAGACTGGATATCAAACAACTGATATACGAGAAAGTAGAAAAATTCCGCAAGCCCGGAACACTGATCACTTCCAATACTTCGGGCATCCCTATTCACATGATGGCGGAGGGCAGGAGTGATGATTTCAAAAAACATTTCTGCGGATCGCATTTCTTTAATCCGCCCCGTTATTTACGTTTACTCGAAATTATTCCTACACCCCATACCGATCCCGAAGTAGTTGAGTTCTTAATGAATTATGGTGATCTCTACCTGGGCAAGACAACGGTATTGTGCAAAGACACACCGGCATTTATTGCCAACCGGATCGGCGTGTTCAGCATCATGAGTATTTTTCATATCATGAACAAGCTGGGATTAAGTATTGATGAAATAGATGCATTAACAGGCCCGATCATTGGACGGCCCAAATCTGCTACATTCAGAACAGCAGATGTAGTGGGTATTGACACTTTGGTGAAAGTAGCCAAAGGAGTGGCAGATAATTGTCCAGGCGATGAAGCCAAAGAAATATTTACGATCCCTGATTGGTTAGAAAAAATCGTAGCGAACAATTGGCTGGGTGATAAAACAGGACAAGGGTTTTTCAAAAAAACAAAATCAGCCACCGGCAAAGAGATCCTGACCCTGAACCTGCAAACCATGGAATACGGGGCGAGGGTAAAACCGAAGTTTGGCAGCATTGAAGCCGCAAAACCTGTGGATGATCTGAAGCAACGAATAAAAATGTTGAGCAGTGCCCCGGATAAAGCCGGTGAGTTCTATAAATTATTTCATTACTCATTGTTCTCTTATATTTCACATCGTATTCCTGAGATCAGCGATGAGATCTATCGCGTAGATGATGCCATGATGGCCGGGTTTGGCTGGGAGATCGGAGCATTTGAAAGCTGGGATGTAGTGGGCGTTGTGAAAACGGTTGAAGCCATGAAAGCTGCAGGTTACAAAGTGGCTGCCTGGGTTGATGAGATGATTGCTAGCGGCGCCACCAGTTTTTATAAAGTGGAAGCGGGCAAGCGTTTGTATTATGATGTACCATCTAAATCCTATAAAGCCAAACCGGGTGGTGAAGCTTTTTTGATACTGAATAATCATTCTGACAAACTTGTCTGGAAAAACAGTGCCTGCCGTTTATATGATATCGGTGATGGTGTTGCAGGTTTTGAATGGAGTACCAAAATGAACAGTATCGGTGGTGAAGTACTGGAAGGATTGAACAAAGCGATCAATACTGCCGAAGAAAAATTCAAAGGGCTGGTGATAGGAAATGAAAGTGCCAATTTCAGTGCAGGTGCCAATGTGGGTATGATCTTTATGCTGGCCATTGAGCAGGAATATGATGAACTGGATATGGCCATCCGGATGTTCCAGAACAGTATGATGCGTGTTCGTTATTCATCCGTACCGGTGGTTACTGCACCCCATGGATTAACCTTGGGCGGCGGTTGCGAAATGAACCTCCATGCCGATAAAGTCTGTGCGGCTGCAGAAACCTATATTGGCCTGGTAGAATTAGGTGTGGGATTGATACCCGGTGGCGGCGGTACCAAAGAATTTGCTTTGCGTGCCGGCGATGACCTTCATGAAGATGAACCAGAAACTGTTACACTGAAAAATCGTTTTTTCTCGATTGCAACAGCTAAAGTGGCCACTTCAGCACAGGAAGCATTTGACATGGGCATATTACGCAAAGGTCATGACGAAGTGGTGATGAATATCGGCCGCAGAATGGCAGAAGCTAAAAAATCAGTGATCGAATTAT
>CBHRAM010000492.1:0-2149 GCA_966076165.1 uncultured Chitinophagaceae bacterium | reverse complement strand
AGTTTCATCGCCCATAGTTTGTATTGTTTACCGGAAGGATGTAGTCCGTCATTCGCGGTAAGGCTTTGATCATTGGCTGCCAGGCGGCTGGTTGGGGTTATGTCGATATAAGCTACATGGTAAGCCCGGGTTATCTCTTGATTGATGGCATTAAAATCATCGATCTCTTTACTGATCTTTTTGGATCCCCCGCCAAAAGGCGTTACACCATAATCGGGGATGGATAGTACAAACACATTTTTCGCCTTGCCGCCTGTTAAGCTGATGGCTTGCTCAAGTAATTGGGTAAAACGTTTCCGGTAGCCGGCTGTATCCAATCCCTGGTATTGATCGTTTACCCCTATGAGCAGGCTCACCACATCATATGCTGCAGGCAGTCCGGAACGGTTAACTGCATTCTGCAGGTCCTGGCTGGTCCAGCCGGTCTGGGCGATATATTGAGGTACCGCCATTCGGATCCCCGTTGTTTTTAACAGGTCCACGGTTTGGGCAGGAAATCGTTCCGGACTGCTAACCGATTCACCGATTGTATACGAGTCGCCAAGTGCCAAAAAGTGATAAGAGAGGCTGTCCGGTCCCCCTGCCACAGGCATTGGTGGCAACTTGGCGCAACCCATGGCCGCCAAAAGGAAACCGGCCTCAAAACATATGCCTGTTAGTAAAAGGAAGATTTGTCTCATAGCCTTATATACGGCAAAAAAGGTACTAATGTTTGCCATTATATACAAGGGATAAAATCCTACATTTGTGTCCGTTTTTACATTAACCTAAAGCACAATATCAATGGCACAAAAAATCAAGGTAGCCAACCCGGTAGTTGAACTGGATGGCGATGAGATGACCCGGATCATCTGGAAATTTATCAAAGACAAACTGATCCTTCCTTATATGGAAGTGGATATCAAATATTATGATCTCGGGATGGAATACCGCGACGAGACCAACGACCAGGTTACCATTGATGCGGCCAATGCGATCAAGCAATACGGTGTAGGTATCAAATGTGCCACCATCACTCCCGATGAGCAGCGTGTAGAAGAATTCAAGCTGAAACAAATGTGGAAGAGCCCTAACGGAACCATCCGTAATATCCTGGATGGTACCGTTTTCCGTGAGCCGATCGTTTGTTCTAATGTACCCAGGCTGGTTCCAAACTGGACTGCACCGATCTGTATCGGCCGTCACGCTTTTGGTGACCAGTACCGTGCAACAGATTTTGTTACCAAAGGAAAAGGCAAACTGACCATCAAATTTGAAGGTGAAGACGGAAAGGTAATTGAACATGAAGTATTCAATTTCAAAGGAGATGGCGTTGCGCTGGCAATGTACAATACCGATGAGAGCATCAAAGGTTTTGCCAGAAGCTGTTTCAATACGGCACTCGCTAAAAAATGGCCTTTGTACCTGTCTACCAAAAATACCATCCTGAAAAAATATGATGGCCGCTTCAAAGATATTTTTGAAGAGATCTATCAGAATGAATTTAAAGCGGCTTATGTGGCTGCCGGCATTACCTATGAACACCGTTTGATCGATGATATGGTGGCCAGTGCTTTAAAATGGAACGGAAACTTTGTATGGGCGTGTAAGAACTACGATGGCGATGTACAAAGTGATACAGTTGCACAGGGTTTTGGTTCATTAGGACTGATGACCTCTACTTTGATCACTCCCGACGGAAAGATCATGGAAGCAGAAGCTGCACACGGAACGGTTACCCGTCACTATCGTGAGCACCAGAAAGGAAAACCCACTTCTACCAATCCGATCGCATCCATCTTTGCATGGACACGTGGTCTGGAATTCCGCGGTAAATTAGATGGTAACCAGGAGCTGATCGATTTCTGTCATGCACTGGAAGCCGTTTGTGTTGAAACCGTAGAAAGCGGTAAGATGACCAAAGACCTCGCGGTTTGTATCTATGGAAACAAAGTGAATCATGGAGAACATTATCTCTACACGGAAGAATTCCTGGATGCATTGGATCAGAACCTGCAGGCTAAACGGAAGAAATAATTGGCCGGTTAATTCAGGTTCCATTTGAATACATAAAAAACTCCCGCAAATAGCGGGAGTTTTTTATTCCTGAACTGTTTGTAAGCAAATTACATTTTACCTTTCTTCTCCATCTTTTTGCAGGCATCACCAC
>CBHRAM010000491.1:0-2155 GCA_966076165.1 uncultured Chitinophagaceae bacterium | reverse complement strand
TCTATTTTTTCCTCCCCCACCGGCTCTTTGGCGCTTTTGTTTTATTTTGTGCCCGCTGGGGCCAACCGCCGCGGTTGGTTTACTGATTTCGGGAAGAACGATTGATACGCATCATCACATTATTAATTAGACAAAAAAGCCCTCAACGCTTGCGACGTTGAGGACCCTTCCTTGTATAAATGTAGTTATTTTATTCCATTGAACAAGCGCTTCCAGCGCGGGCCTTTTTCCCAGCTGAACCAGATCAGGGAGGCTTTACCTACTACATGTGTTTCAGGTACAAAACCCCAATAGCGGCTGTCCTGGCTGCGATGGCGGTTATCACCCATCATCCAGTAGTAATTGTATTTAACGGTGTAAGTGTTGGTTTCTTTTCCGTTGATGATGTACTTGCCATTCACTTCATCCATCTTGTTGTTTTCGTAAGTGATGATCAGCCTGCGGTAAAGCGCAATATTTTGCGGAGTGATGGTGATCACATCCCCTTTTTTAGGAATGGTAATCGGGCCAAAATTATCTACGGTCCAGGGAAAATTTATTTCATCATTCGGAAAAGTTGCCCCTACCTGGTTATCAGACCAGGGGGCAATCGATTTCACATTCGGTTGTTTCTTCACTTTTTCAGCTTCCTCAGCTGTCATATTGATCACGATCATACCTGGTGTGCCGGATGTTCTGAGCTGGTCGTTGGGTGCATCAATATCAATGCCTAATTCATCCTTGAAAAAATCTTCTGTAAAATTGGTGCCAGTGGTTTGTACCAGGTATTCTGTTTGCGAACCCGGAGGTACAAATGCAGGTTTTTTATTAATAAACAGCGAACCGTTTTTCACCTGCAACTCATCCCCGCTGACCGCCACACAACGTTTGATATAATTATCTGTTTTATCCATCGGGTGAACAAGGATCGGGAAGGATGGATCTGCTTTTAAAGCTTCCCTGTCGCCATGAAACTGTGTTCTTAATACATCGTAATAAGGGTTCTTGCTTCCATATTCAGGCAGATTAATAATAGTATCGCCCTGTGGGAAATTAAACACCACCACATCATTTCTTTTCACTTCCGTAAATGCAGGTAGGCGCTTATAAGGCAACTGCACTTCTTTGATATACGAAGGCACCGTTGTAGAGAAAGGCATGATATTATGTACAAAAGGAAAGGAGATCGGTGTTTGCGGGATGCGTGCACCATAACTCATTTTATTAACGAAGAGAAAATCATTCACCAATAAGGTCTTCTCCATACTGCCGGTTGGGATCACATAGGCTTCAAACACAAATGTGCGGATAATGGTAGCGGCTACGATCGCAAACACACCAGCATCGATCCATTCGCGTGAAGCGGGTTTGTGATAATGTTTCAGAACATCTCCCCCATGCCATTTTTCTTTTTCAGAAAAACCCAGGTAAGGAAAATAGAGAAAGGGAAATAAAACGGTTAGTGCATGATCCAATACGGATACGCGTTTAAAATGCATCACAAAAATGATGGTGATCCAGATGGTGATGAACTGTCCGGCGATCGGTATCAGCTGCAGCCAGAACCAGTACTTACGGATCTTGCATTTTTCAACGATCAGCCAGGTATTATAAAAAGGAATAAAGGCTTTCCAGGCTTCAATACCTGCTTTTTTAAACATCCCGTACATACCCACATGCCAGCCAATAATTCCGATAATGAATAGAAGTAAACCCATAGTTTTCAATTAAGTAGTAACAAAAATATCCTTTTAGCGCAGATGGGAAAGCTTTGGGGGCAAAAGTTTTCTTAAATGTGGCGGAAGGAGGTTAAAGGGGGTTAAAAAGGTTAAAAGGGTTAAAATAGTCAAGTTAGTCAGGTACTTCTTTAACCACTTTAACTACATTAACTATCCTAACGAACATAAGCCTCCACATCTCCAACAGCGATCTCCTTACCCGAGAGAATGATCAGCCTCTCCACCACGTTGCGCAATTCGCGGATGTTTCCGCTCCAGTTGTGTTGCTGCAGGGCGGCCATGGCTTTTTTGTCGATTGATTTTTTGGCTTGTCCATATTCTTCGGCAATATCGCCCAGGAACTTATCTACCAGCAGGGGAATATCCTCTCTTCTGTCGTTTAAAGAGGGCACATGGATCAGGATCACACCCAGCCGGTGATAGAGATCGAGACGGAA
>CBHRAM010000490.1:0-2179 GCA_966076165.1 uncultured Chitinophagaceae bacterium | reverse complement strand
TGATATGGTTTCTTATACCGCTTTACTGAAAAAAATAAAAGATGCTTTCCTGAAAGAATACCTCACACCCAATGGTCGATTGGTATCCAGTACACAAACAGCCTATGTATTGGCTTTGAATTTCGATATGCTTCCTGAAGACCTTCGTCAACAGGCGGCAGATCGTTTGGTGGAAAATATCAAAAGCTATGGCAATCATTTAACCACAGGATTTTTGGGAACACCTTATCTCTGTCATGTACTCACCCGGTTTGGCTATACAGATATGTCGTACAATCTGTTGTTACAGGAAAAATATCCTTCCTGGTTATACCCTGTAAAAATGGGCGCCACTACGATCTGGGAAAGATGGGATGGTATCAAGCCCGATGGTTCTTTCCAGGTGCCATCGATGAATTCATATAACCACTATTCTTACGGAGCCATTGGCGATTGGATGTACCGCACTATGGTTGGACTGGATACCTATGAAGATGGCCCGGGCTACAAGCATATCAAGATCCAGCCCCATATTGGTGGTGGATTTACCAATGCCAATGCGTCTTTGCAAACCTATTACGGTAAACTGAGCAGCGGATGGAAAGTGGAAGCCGATAAAATATTGATGGATGTTGAAATTCCGGCTAATACAACGGCTACCGTATTTGTGCCGGCCAATAGTGTAGATGCTGTTACAGAAGGAGGCGCTTCTCTTTCCGCAAATAAAGATCTGCAGGTAGTAAAAGCAGCCGGTGGTTATGTGGAATTAACAGTTGGCTCCGGCGTGTATCATTTTTCAGTTGTTAAAAAATAACTCTGCGAAAACTCCCCGCTCTCTGCGGCTCTGCGGTTGGAAAAAATCTCGTAGTTATGGCAGTCCCGCATAACTTTTGATCTTCACCAACCGCAGAGACAGGGAGATGCAGAGATATTCGCAGAGGGGTTATCTTTAAACCATGGAACCAACACAAAGTTTACCGATACTGGACAGCACCGAGATCCGTGTGCTGGGTGCGTTGATGGAAAAATCAAAGACCACTCCCGATTATTATCCCATGACCGTTAATTCACTCACAGCGGCCTGTAATCAAAAGACCTCAAGAAAACCCGTTGTGAATTATGATGAAGAAACGGTGATGAATGCATTGAACTCCTTAAAAAGAAGGGGACTGGTGGCAACAGCTACCGGAGGCACCAGCCGAACCATAAAATACAAACATAATTTCTCCCTGGTGTACCAGGTAGATAATGCGGCTTCATCAATACTTTGTTTATTGATGTTACGAGGAGCCCAAACACCCGGGGAACTAAATACGAATTCCGGTAGGATGTATGAGTTTGAGTCGCTGGAAGAAGTACAGCAGGTGCTGGAATTATTGTCCACACCGGAAATGCCTTTTGTACAGCAATTGCCTCGCCGGCCCGGACAAAAAGAAATGCGGTACACACATTTATTGGCAGGTGTGCCGGATATGAATGAAGAAGAGACTGCTGAAGAAATACAAATGAGCCCGGTTTCTGAATTGGAAGAACGTTTGACCAAAGTAGAATTAGAATTAGCAGAAGTAAAAGAGACTTTAGGGAAACTGGTTAAAGAATTAATGGGCTAAAAAACCGTGCCTTTGTGAGAGAATATTTGCCCACCAAGACATAAAGGCACGGTTGGGGTTGCCAAAGTTTTAGAGATCCTTTAAATTATCTATATGAAGCGCATGCTGACTGTTATCCTGTGTGTCACACTTACTGCATCCAATGCACAGGATCTATCGCAGATCAATCCGGTTTTACTGAAACAATCCTGGCCCGCATCATGGGTAACCTGTCCGGATGTGCCAAGGCGTGATTATGGCGTCTATCATTTTCGAAAAACTTTTTCATTAGCGGAGCAGCCCTCAAAATTTATTGTGCATGTCTCAGCGGATAACCGCTATCGTTTATTTGTAAATGGCGTAGCTGTTTGCAGCGGGCCTGCAAGAGGGGATCTGTACAACTGGTATTTTGAAACAGTAGATATCGCAAAATATCTTCAGAAAGGAAATAATACTGTGGCCTCATTGGTCTGGAATATGGGAGTGGATGCACCGGTTGCACAGGTTACCAACCAGACAGCTTTTGTATTACAGGGAAATACCGATGCTGAGAAAGTAGTGAATACTACAAACGGATGGAAAGTATTTCATAACCCCTCTTACACACCCTG
>CBHRAM010000489.1:0-2189 GCA_966076165.1 uncultured Chitinophagaceae bacterium | reverse complement strand
ACGGGATCTCTGTCATCGGGCCTTCTTCAACCGGTGCATATATTTATACCCAGCCCGTTTTTGCTGCGGTGATCGCGATCTTTTTTGCAGGTGAGCATTTCAGCATCATTAAACTGGTTGCGGCCATCCTGATCTTTACCGGGGTTTATCTTGCCAACATGAAGAAAGCAGTTGATCAGAGTTTAGGATAATCAAAGAACCAGAAGGCCTTTTTCCCATCCTCAAAATCTTTCCAGCAGCTAATATCGGCCTGTATCGCAAAAATGCCACAGGTGGGCATATCATCAATTCTTGCATCAGTGAGTTCATTCACAAACAGGGTGATCCCGGGATTATGGGCAAACAGGGCAACCGTGTTAATGTTATCCTCCAGCTTATTGATCACCTGATAAAAAACAGTTGGGTATGCATGGTATAACTGTTTCACCCCCCTGATCTCTTTTTTGGATACACCATACGCTTCTGCAAAATAACCGGCCGTAGTAATGGCCCGGTTGGCGGTGCTTGATACAAATGCATTGATCGAAACCCCCTTGTCAAGCATTCTTTGTGCCATCATAGGCGCATCTCTATGCCCCCGTTCATTTAGGGGGCGGTCAAAATCTTCCTGTCCGGCCAGTGCCCAGCTGCTTTTGGCATGTCGGATGATGAGTATTTGTTTCACACGCAAAAGTTACAAAAAACTCCGCTTACATTTGTAAGGATGGCCATCACCCGACTAACTATTGAAGAATTCTTAGCACTCGCAAAAGAACATCCCGTATTGGATGTAAGAAGCCCCGGCGAATTTGCTCATGCCCGTATACCCGGTGCCATCAGCCTGCCCTTGTTTACGGATGAAGAAAGAAAAGTTGTGGGCACCGCCTATAAACAGGAGAGCCAGCAGAAAGCCATTAAACTGGGACTTGATTTTTTTGGCGTGAAGATGGTGAAGATGGTGGAAGAAGTGGAATCTGTATGTAAAGTACAAGGTACGAAGCACGAAGTTCGAAACGAACAGGATCCCGTAGTTCGTACTTCTTCTATCGTACTTGTCCACTGCTGGCGCGGGGGTATGCGCAGTGCAGGTGTTGCCTGGTTACTTGACTTGTATGGTTTTAAAGTGTACACCTTAGTAGGTGGTTATAAAGCGTATCGTAATTGGGTATTGGAGCAGTTTGAAAAAGATTATCCAATACGAATGATCGGCGGATATACGGGAAGCGGCAAAACAGAAGTGATACATAGCCTTGCAAAAAAAGGAGAGAATACCATCGATCTGGAAGGGCTTGCCTGTCATAAAGGATCTGCTTTCGGAAACATCGGCCAACCGGCACAGCCTTCGCAGGAAATGTTTGAGAACCTGCTGGCAGGTGAATTAAAAAGAATTGCAGACAGTCCAAAAGCAGATTCCCCAATATGGTTAGAAGACGAAAGCCAGCGGATAGGCGAAGTAAATATCCCTACTGTTTTCTTTAAGACCATGCGCACAAAAAAAATCTATTTTCTGAATATCCCTTTTGATGCAAGATTGGACTGGATCGTGAAAGGCTATGGCAAGTTTGAAAAAGAAAAACTGTTGAACGCCATTGTACGCATCAAAAAAAGATTGGGCGGTCTGGAAACAAAAACAGCGATCGGTCACCTGATCGAAAACGAGGTCAAAGAATGTTTCTCCGTATTACTTCTGTATTACGATAAATTCTACCTGAAGAGCCTGCATGGCAGGGATAATTTTTCTGAACTATTCCATAAAATAGAATCCGATGCAGTGGATGAAGAGGCTAATGCCAAAAGATTACTTGAAGCCGTCGGGAAGTGAATATATTCAACCTGCCTTCATACTAATTATCCCTGTGCTTTTTAAAACTGCAGAAAAGAAAATTCTGTTTTGTGTGGAATGGGGTGATATGGTCTTCTGTGATACACCGGATCTTATCAAACCCATGTTGTAACTGTGCCTGCAATTGCTCCTCATTATACTGCTTCACGGGAAGTCCGCTGCATTTTTCAGGACCATTGTCAGAAAAGGTTCCGATGGTCATATATCCGTTAACCGCATGTTCAGCAACCGTTAAATATTTTTCTATCTGTTCGGGTGTGGTTAAAAAATGAAAAGTGGCCCTGTCATGCCAAACCGCATAACTCGTATCAGGATTAAATTCTGTTATATCAGATACAACCCATTTTACTTTAGCCGCTTTTTCTCC
>CBHRAM010000488.1:0-2196 GCA_966076165.1 uncultured Chitinophagaceae bacterium | reverse complement strand
GGTTCGGTTATTCAGATCAAAGATGATTTTGCTGTTGGGCCTTTGTTGGCTATCTATGAAACGGAGGGCTACCAGGCAAGAAGGGATTGGTGGAAAACGGTTTTGGAATTTTCTCCTTATACCGAGCAATTGAATATTGTGGATGATAAGATGACGGTGCACAACCTGATCGCCCAACTGGATGAAAACCCTGATGAACAGGTCTGGATCTGGATGGCGCAGAATGCCCATGATGTTTGCGGGTATTATTGGTTAATGAGCCAGTTAAAAGAATACCAGGGAAGGATACAGGTACTTTATCTGAATAACCTGCCTTTTATTAATGAGAAAGGAAATATTTTTTACCCGGTCTATCTTTCAGAGATCCAGCCCAAAGAATTTTTAAAAGCCAAGAAACTGGCCAGGCCGATCACATTAAGTGAGTTTGAAGTTGACCCGGATGAGTGGAAAAAATATTGCAATGAAAATGCAGGGGTAAGATTTTTAGAAGGAGGAAAGAAACTGGCAGCCAAAGAATATGATTTTTACGACCGTGATATATTGAACATTGTCAATTTCGGGCCGCAGAAATTATTGAAACTGATCGGAACAGCTTTGAATAAGATGAAAGTGAAAACGGGTGATGCCTTCCTGGTATGGCGTATCCGCGAAATGGTGGCAGAAGGAAAACTGGAACTGATCGGCGACTGGTCGAAGGGTTGGAAAGACCTGGTAGTAAAATTACCGGGCGAGAGCCGCTCAGCAGCTGAGACCCCTGAAACCGAAGCCTGATGCTGAAGATAGAAGCCATACATCATATTGCAATCCTTACGGACACTTCTTTATATGATGCTTGTAAGAAATTTTATACAGGGCTATTAGGGTTTACAATCGTGTCGGAACATTTCAGAAAAGAAAGGAATTCATATAAACTGGATCTGGCGCTGAATGGACAATACCAGATCGAATTGTTTTCTTTTCCCGATTTCAGAGAGAGGGCATCTTTTCCGGAAGCAAAGGGTTTACGACATCTGGCATTTGCCGTGAAAGACATAAAAGCCGGGTATGAATGGTTGGAAAAGAATCATGTAAGGGTAGAAGCAGTGAGAGTAGATGAATTTACCGGAAAAGAATTCTGCTTTTTTTATGATCCCAACGATCAGCCGTTGGAATTGTACCAGGTATAAATAACGAAAGATGATAGAAGTTTCCGAAGTGCCGATGATACATAACGATGAGCGTGGTTCCACGTATTATCTTAACACTGACAGGTCGGAACAGTTTGTATTGGTGTACCGAAAAGCAGGGAGTAGAAATGCAAGACATTATCATAAAGAATTGTCCAAAGGCAAGAACCCCGAAATATTCATTCTGATGTCGGGAGAGATCACGATCCATTGGTTTGATATGCATAACCCGGAAAGCAAGGGAACCCAAAAACTCTCTGCACCGGTGATGGTTACGGTTCATGCATGGACATGGCATGAAGTGATCGCAGAAACAGATTTTATCATGCTGGAATTGAATACGCTGGAAGACGGGAAAGTGAATTCATTCAGGCTGGAGGAGAATTAGTTATACAATAAATGGTGTAAGGAGATCTAATAAATGGCAAAAGAAAAAGCAGAGAATCGATCATTTGAAAGTGAAAGCGGCTTAGGTGGCCAATACCGTAACTGGTTTTTGGATTATGCCTCCTATGTAATATTGGAGCGTGCTGTTCCGGCTATTGAAGACGGATTGAAACCGGTACAACGACGCATCCTTCATGCGATGAAAGAAATGGATGATGGCCGTTTTAATAAAGTGGCCAATATCATCGGACAAAGTATGCAATACCATCCCCATGGCGATGCCAGTATTGGTGATGCGTTGGTGAACATGGGACAGAAAGACCTGTTGATAGAAACACAGGGTAACTGGGGTGATGTAAGAACGGGAGATGAAGCAGCAGCATCGAGATATATTGAAGCACGTTTGTCGAAGTTTGCACTGGAAGTGGCGTTCAATCATAAAACCACGGAATGGCAGTTGAGTTACGATGGCCGAAAGAATGAGCCGGTAACCCTGCCCATGAAGTTTCCGCTATTATTGGCGCATGGGGCCGATGGGATTGCGGTGGGATTGTCTACCAAGATCCTCCCGCATAATTTTTGTGAACTGATCGAAGCTTCTATCAAATGTCTGCGTGGAAAGAAATTTGAATTATACCCCGAT
>CBHRAM010000487.1:0-2196 GCA_966076165.1 uncultured Chitinophagaceae bacterium | reverse complement strand
AATGATGTACAGTCATTACAGTTCGATACCTTTCAATCGCGAAAACCGCAACCGGTAAGGCCTTGACCTGATCATGCGCAAAATTACAATCCATATTCTTACACTACTCTCTGTGACGTTATCGCTTTGCAGTATATCAGCACAAAACACAAACTCACAAAAACTCCGGTGGAGAGTATTGGGTGAATTGCCTTCTTCAAAAACAGGATCACCCTCCGGATTGGCAGGGGCATTTACCGGTGCATCCGGTGATCTCATGTGGATAGCAGGCGGTTCCAATTTTTCCAATGGGCTACCCTGGGAAGGAGGAAGTAAATTATTTCATGATACCGTTTACTTCTTTCGGAAAAACGGGAAAGGAATGGATCTTCTTCCTGTACGTGACAGGTTGCCGCTTGCCATTGCGTATGGAACAAGTATCGCATGGCAGAATGGGGTGGTTTGTGTTGGCGGACAAAATCAAACAGGATTTTCTGCAAAAGTTTTTTTTGTCTCAATCAAAAAAGAAAAACCATCCTTACAATATAAAACCTTAGCCGATCTTCCTGCCGGTTTAGCCAATGCCTCAGGTACCCTTTACCGGAATACCCTTTATATCGCAGGAGGAGAAACAGTTGATGGCCCATCCAATCAGTTCTTGTCACTCGATATGAGTAAAGAAAATGAAAAATGGAAGATGCTGCCTAAACTTCCCAAACCGGTTTCTCATGCCATCCTGGTAACACAATCCAACGGAAAAGATACCAGCCTTTACCTGTTAGGAGGAAGAAGAAAAGATATTTCCGGTATCAGTGAATTCTATGCGGATATGTATCGATATGATTTTATCACCGCTTCATGGCAGGCCTGTACACCTATGCCCTATGCTTTATCCGCACATACCGGTATTGCTTTTGCAGCAAATGAGATCCTGGTATTTGGGGGCGATAAAGGAACGGTATTTAATAAGGTAGAAAAAGCACTGGTTGCCATCGGTAAAGAAAATGATCCGGGACAGAAAGCAACCTTAGTTAACCTAAAGAACGAATTGCAGAACAGTCATCCCGGGTTCAGCAGGGAGGTCCTGTCTTATAACACCCTTACCGGAAAATGGACTTTGAAAGGCGTATTACCCTTTCCCACACCGGTTACTACTACGGCTTTTATCTGGGATAGATCTGTCATCATTCCATCAGGTGAAATAAAAGCAGGTGTACGCTCACCTGAGATCTGGATGGGGGCATTGCAATAAAGAAAACATAACCATAATGTTGTCATAAATCTAATTCAGCCATCAATGAGAAATTCAAAAAAATACCCCTGGATCGTAGTGGCTTTGTTATGGGGTGTTGCTTTGCTGAATTATATGGACAGGCAGATGCTTTCTACGATGCGCCCATCCATGCAGGTTGATATTGCTGAATTACAATCGGCTACCAATTTCGGTTATCTCATGGCCGTGTTTTTGTGGATCTATGGATTTATGAGCCCGGTATCCGGCATTTTCGCTGATAAGTTTAACCGTAAATGGCTGATCGTTGGAAGCCTGTTTGTATGGTCGGGAGTAACTTTTGCCATGGGCTATGCAACAAATTTTCAACAACTCTATGTATTGAGGGCCATCATGGGTGTCAGTGAGGCATTATACATTCCTGCCGGTTTATCACTGATCGCAGATTTTCATTCCACACAAACAAGATCATTGGCTATTGGAATACATATGACCGGCCTTTACATGGGACAGGCACTCGGCGGGTTTGGTGCAACCGTAGCAGCTGCATATTCATGGCAATCCGCTTTTCATACATTTGGTATCATTGGTATCCTGTATTCTCTTGTATTGATCTTTTTCCTGCATGAAAAAAAATCGGAACGCAATCCGCTTAGGGTAGCCGGGGAGCAGGTAAAAATAAAACCTTCTTTATGGAAAGGCCTGCAAAGCCTGGCATTCAATGGTTCATTCTGGATCATTCTTTTATACTTTGCTGTAGTAAGTATACCCGGCTGGGCCGTTAAGAACTGGCTGCCCACTTTGTTTGCAGATAATCTTCATATTGATATGGCAAAAGCCGGGCCATTATCAACCATCACCATTGCAGTATCCTCCTTCCTGGGTGTTATTTTCGGAGGGGTCTTATCCGATAAATGGGTACAGAAAAATATAAAGGGAAGGGTCTATACCAGTGCCCTAGGTTTGGCATTTACCATTCCTTCCTT
>CBHRAM010000486.1:0-2196 GCA_966076165.1 uncultured Chitinophagaceae bacterium | reverse complement strand
CCCCGGGTATCTTTTTCTACAAATTCTTTGATCATTCCATTATACGCTTTTCTTACGGCGGGTAAATAACTGTTAGAAAGATAACCCAACCGGATACTTTTGGCCAGTGCAAATACAAACATAGCAGTACCGGATGATTCCAAGTAATTACCTGCCTGTGAGGCTTTATTGGTGATCTGCCACCAGACACCGGTTGCTGGATCCTGGTATTTGATCAGTGCCGGAGCCAGGCGGTTCAGGATCTGTATCAATTCTTTGCGGCGGGGATAGTTTGCGGGGATCATATCCAGCACATCCACCAAGCCCATCAGGTACCAGCCCATGGCCCTGTTCCAGAATTCGGGTGATTGCCCGGTTTTGGGGTTGGCCCATTTTTGTAAACGGCTCTCATCCCAGCCATGGTATAATAATCCTGTTGCGGAATCGCGACTGTATTTTTCCATCCATACAAACTGGTTAATGATATCTGTAAAATCGGATGGTGTATGCTCTGCAGCGGCATATGTGGCATAAAATGGCGCGGCCATATATAAACCATCGAGCCACATCTGGGTGGGATATTTTAGTTTATGCCAGAAACCTCCCGTCTTGTTTCGGGGTTGCCAGGCCAGCTGTTTACGGAGCAGTGCTGCTGCTTTTTTATATTTCTCTTCTTATACACTTCGTACAAAAACAATAACTGGCGGCCTGCAGGAATATTATCAAAATTATAATCGTCCATTGTATACGTACGGATGGTTCCGTCTTCATTGATAAAATGGTCAATTATTTTTTTTGTGTAGGTAAGATATTTTTCATCGTGCGTTGCTCTCCATAAACGTTCAAAACCCATCAGCACAACACTCATTTCATAATTCCATACAGCGGGCCTGTTCAACTGCGCCTGCTCTGCCGTTTCACCGGGCCGGATCTGGTTATCCTGGATCAGGTGATTCAAAAATTTCTTTACTACCATAGAATCCGGATAGGTATTCATTACAGTAGCCGCAATGCCGTGTGCATATTCCAGCTGTGCATTCGCTGATGATAAAATCACCATAAGATTAAAGAGGGTGATAATACGTTTCATTTGGGTTGTATTCAGGACCGTGAGCATATTTACTGCAATATACGGGTTGCCGTCCAGCTGCGGGTTAAGCATCCCTTGACAGGGGATCCTTCGCAATTTTCGTTCGTCACAGAATTTTCCTTAGTACCCTATTATAAATAGTTACTATTATCCGGGTATTGACAAAAGAGAATAAAAATAACCGACTTTTATAAAACTATCAAGACCCGCATATGATTGAACAAACAGAAATGGTGGTAACCACCTGGGATTATCATCCACCCTCTAAAGCTGCAACTGTCGAATCTAAAATAATATCATTTACCGATTTTGATGTGATGCGGAAAAGAGCGGCTGCCAAAAAGGGGATCGCCTGCCGGTTTAGCTGTGTGTTTACTATTGATAATGAAAAAGTGCTGGAATATGTAGGAGAGAATTCTTACGTGATCGATCTGGAAGACGTGATCGACAGGAATGAATTGTTAAGAATGATCCGGAATGCTTTCGCGAATTTTAAAGAAAAGTTTGATTTCAGAAAACTGGGGACCGTGCTGGCGGATAAGACACTGAGCCCATTGAATGAGTCGGTGATTGAGCTGGATACGATCTTAGCGATGCTGGTTTAAACAGGGTATTCAACGACTGATCGGAAGCATTCCTGCATCATTGACCTATTCGTTTTCCAGGTGGTATTCTTTTTGAATAAATGCTATCAGCCTGGTGGCATCCTGCTTGGCAGCCCTCAGATTGCTAATAAAAGTGGTCGTAAGTGCTTTATGAATAAATAGCTTATTATAGTACAATGAAAGCAATGCCTGGTCATTTGAGATAAATGTTGAAGTTCCGGTTGATACGAATATAGAAGTATCTACCCCCCTTCTCGCATTGTCATCGCTGTTTTGTTTTAACTCACGATAAGGAACTACCCGGGCTTCAATGTCTTTATAGGCAAACATAGAATTTTTGAGATCTGTGTACTGTGTTAGGATGATTGTATTGATATAGTTATCGTATTTTGATATACTGTCTGCTACTGCCTCATTTCTGACAAGCCGGAAATTACCCGCATTTTTTAATTGCTGAACGGTTCTGTTATTATAGCTATATCCTGTATAGGTCCAGAAAGATTTTGAGATCACCCGGTTGAT
>CBHRAM010000485.1:0-2205 GCA_966076165.1 uncultured Chitinophagaceae bacterium | reverse complement strand
AGGCGGTAAGGATATCGTTATGCGAATCCACCACAATGGCTTTGGTATGTACTTTTTGATAATCCTGTGCATGAACACAAACGGGAATGAGCAGGAAAATTAATTTTTTAAACATAGTGTGTTATTGTGAGATGAGGGTTTGTAATTGTTTGATGATATGCTCAAACTGATCAGAATAGTTATTACAAAGTATGATCAAAGTCGCTTTTTTACCCAGGAAACGGATGATCTCTGTCTTGTAACCCGGGTTATCGCCATTATGCCATACGATCTTTCCGGAAGGGTTATCAGCAATGATCTCCCAGCCAAAGCCATACGAAGATAATTTGCCATCCTTTAACTGCATAGGGGTAAATGCCTCTTCCAGTGTTTGCTGACTGATCAGTTTGTCTGTATACAAAGCCTGGTCCCATTTCAACAGGTCTTCAGCAGTTGAACTGATACGCCCCGGCCCTTTTCGGTTGCCCAGCCAGATGGTATAGTTGGAAGAGGGGAATGAATCTGCACGGATAAATGCGTTTTTTTCTTTCACATAAATATGCCCGATAGCAAAATTTTTCACAGCTGCTTTTTGTGCAAGGGTTCTGATGGCGGTATGCTTCATTCCCAGCTTATGAAAGATCTCGGTGTTGGCAAACTCAATAAAATCTCTGCCACTCGCTTTTTCTGCAATGCTGGCCAGTAAAACATACCCTGTATTGCTGTAAGTGTATTTTGTGCCCGGCTCAAATAATTTTGGCGGTGCGTATTGATTAAGGTACGCGATGATATCTTCATTGCCTGCTACTTTGCTTTTATCCCAATGCTGGTCCATGATATCCTGGTAATCGGGCAAGCCGGATGTATGCGTTAAGAGGTTACGGATCGTGATGCCTTTATAAGGAATGGTCAGGTATTTTTCCACAGGGTCATCATACTGCAATAAGCCTTTTTCTTTCAGCATCATGATCACCATCGCAGTGAATTGCTTGCTTACAGAAGCCAATTCAAAAATATCTGTTTTCTTCAGCACCGCCTGCTGTGCAAACTCACGGTAGCCAAATGCTTTTTCATATTTCACTTTCCCTTTTTCCGCAATCAGCACCACCGCATTAAATTGATGATGGGTTACTGCAGATTGTATAATAGAATCAATTTTTGTGTAATTGATCTTTTGCGCACCCAGAGATGTGCAGATGAAAATGAGTGAAGCGGCAAATATTTTTTTCATTAGTTGCTTTTCAAACGTAAAGTAGTTCCTGCCCTTGTTCCATTGTGTTTATTGTCATCTATCGTAAGCTGTCCGTTCACCAATACATATCTGAAACCGGTTGTGTATTGATGGGGTTTATCATAAGTAGACAGGTCCTGCACCTTATCAGCATCAAAGATCACAATATCTGCTGCAAACCCTTCACGCAATAAACCACGTCCCTGTAACTGGAATTTTTGCGCAGGCAGGGAAGTCATCCTGCGAACCGCTTCTTCCAGCGAGATCACTTTTTCATCACGCACATATTTACTCAATACTCTTGCATTGGTGCCATAACCACGTGGGTGTGGATTGCCGGAACCGTATACGCGGATACTGGCATCACTCGCAAACATATTGAATGGATATTGCATGATCGCTTTTACATCGGGATCGCCCATACCATGAAAGACCATACCGGCACCGCCCTGTTCCATCATTTCAATAATGGTTTCTGCTTCTTCTTTGGCTTTGTGTTTCCTGCCCTTCAGCAAATTCACTTCTTCGATGCTCTTGCCGTTATAACTGCTGTCTGCACGAAAAGAAGCCACTACCGGGTAACTGAAATTCTTCAATTTTCTTTTCTTCAGTCTTTTCAGCATGTATTCGGTTACCTGTTTTCTGATCTCCGGTTTTGCCAACCTGGCTTTGATAGAATCCTGTCCGTCTGCTAAAACCCAATCAGGTAATAATGTGCTCAATGAAGTACTGCTGGCAGTATAAGGGTATTGATCGATCGTTACATCAAGCCCCTCCTGCCTGGCTTTGATGATCATTGGGATGGTTTCTTTGCTACGTCCCCAGTTTTGTTGTCCGCTTAATTTGAAATGAGAGATCTCTACGGGCATTTTTGCTTCCCTGCCGATATGCAGTGCTTCTTCAATAGCATTGGTTACACTGTCGCCTTCATCTCTCATATGACTTGCATATACCCCATTATATTTAGAAGCGGCTTTCGCCAAACGAACCACTTC
>CBHRAM010000484.1:0-2215 GCA_966076165.1 uncultured Chitinophagaceae bacterium | reverse complement strand
GCTGAACACCCAGGCACATTACGACCATATGGGTGCGATGGCGGAAATAAAAAAGGCAAGCGGCGCAAAATTGATGATCGACGAAGCAGATGCCGGTGTTGTAGCTGATGGCGGCCAGTCAGATTATTTGATGGGTGGTGGTGACTGTACATTTGAACCGGTGAAAGTGGATCGGGTATTGCATAATGGAGATGTGATCAAACTGGGAGGGATGAAACTGGTGATGTTGCATCATCCGGGGCATACAAAGGGCTCCTGTAGTTTTTTGTTAGATGTGAAGGATGCCAAACGCACTTACAAGGTACTGATCGCGAATATACCGACGATTATAATAGATCAGCCATTTGCGGAACAGAAGACTTATCCTGGGATGGCGAAAGACTATGCGTATACGATAAAAGCTATGAAAGGATTGCAATTCGATCTTTGGGTGGCATCTCATGCGAGCCAGTTTGATCTGCAGCAAAAGCATCCTGAGGGGAGTGGGTATAACCCGGAGGCGTTTATGGACAGGAAGGGGTATGAGGAGGATTTGAAGGAGGTGGAGAAAGAGTACGAGGAGAAGGTGAAATAGGCGTAAATAATTGAAGGCAGACTCCCCCCTACTAAGCCCTAAACTCCCGGTATCAAAAAAAGATTTGCATATTTCAAAAACATTATCGTAATATTGCGATATGGGATTAACGAAATCAGATTTATTTACCAGGGAGCAGAATGATTTAGCAAATATGGCGAAAGCAATTGCGCATCCGGCAAGGATTGCCATATTGCAGTACCTGGTGAAGAAGAATGCCTGTGTAACAGGCGATCTGGTGGAGGAACTGGGGCTTGCACAGGCGACGACTTCACAGCACCTCAAAGAGCTCAAAAACGCGAGGATCATCCAGGGAACAGTAGAAGGTGCCAGCGTATGCTATTGCATCGACCCTAAGGTCTGGAAACACTATAAAAATGTATTCCATACTTTCTTTGGAGAGGTAAATATTGAAAACGGCACTTGCTGCTGATTTTTTTTGCTCGTAATTATCGCAATATTGCAATGATGCGATAAAACAAGAAAGAACACTCCTCCTCCTGTAATTCGATCCCGCAAAGGATTTTTTTTGACCATCCATATCGCAATATTACAATTACACGATAATAAAAAAACTGCCATGCAAACTGACGAACAACTCAAAGAACTGGTAAAACAGAAGTACAGCGAAATCGCTTCCCAGCCTTTGGAAATGAACCTCTCCTCCTGCTGTGGTGCCGGTGCTTGCTCCACAGAAGTATACAACATTATGAGCGACGATTATAGCCAGCTCGAAGGCTACAACCCGGACGCTGACCTGGGCCTGGGTTGCGGACTACCCACTCAATTTGCAAAGATCCAGCCCGGGAATACAGTAATAGACCTGGGTTCCGGCGCTGGCAATGACTGCTTTATCGCGCGCAAAGAAGCCGGCGAAACCGGTAAAGTGATCGGCATCGACTTCACCCCCGCCATGATTGAGCGTGCCCGGGCGAATGCAGATAAACTGGGCTATAATAACGTAGAATTCAGGCAGGGTGATATTGAAAATATGCCGGTAGGTGGTGGAATAGCCGATGTAGTGGTGAGCAACTGTGTATTGAACCTGGTGCCTAACAAGGATGGGGTGATCAAAGAAATCTACCGGGTATTAAAACCTGGCGGCCACTTTAGTATTTCTGATATCGTGCTACAAGGCACGCTCCCTGAAAAACTAAAGGCGGCGGCAGAAATGTATGCTGGCTGTGTGGCAGGCGCCATCCAGAAGGAACAGTATATAGGCCTGATCACTCAAAATAAGTTTGCAAATATCACCATACAAAAGGAGAAAGCAATCATCATCCCCGACGATATCCTCTCCGGCTACCTGACTGCCGATGAAATTGCAGCATTTAAAAACAGTGAGAATGGTATTTACAGCATAACAGTATTCGGTGAAAAACCAGCTGCCTGTTGCGCTCCTGGCTGTTGCGATTAATATTTGATCGTAGTGGCTGTTGCTATATAAGCAATGAAAGATAAAATAAACGAAACAGGAGTTTCTGCAAATAAGAAGGGGATCTCTTTAAACGAAAAGAGATCCCTCACGAACAGGAATGGGATTTCTCCAGACGAGGAAAGCATCTCTTTAAACAATATGAGAAACGCTACGACATGGTCAGCCATCTTTCCAAACGATAAAGGCATCTTTAAACGACAAGA
>CBHRAM010000483.1:0-2228 GCA_966076165.1 uncultured Chitinophagaceae bacterium | reverse complement strand
ACCACTTCCCAATGGTCTTCGAGCGTGATGCCGATGATCACTTCAGAGCCAACATATTTAATGCCTGATTCAATTGCACCCAGGATCATCGGTTTATGCCATTCCCAGGGTGTGGCAATCACAACGGCATCGAGCTGTTTTTTAGCGAGCATCTGTTTCCATGCATAATTATCACCGGTAAAGATCTCGGGCATTTTCTTGCCGCTTTTATTGATGATATTTTTTGCATAGCCCAGCATTCTTTCATCCACATCGCAAATAGCCACCACTTCTACATCTGCTCTTCTTAATAATAAGGAAAGATGGTTCTGGCCACGAAGGCCCACCCCCATGATACCCACTTTTACTTTTTCATCGGCCATGCCGGCAAATATTTTAGAAGAAGGAGCCATAGCCAATGTAGCTGCGGCGAGGCTTGTGTTTTTGAGGAAGCTACGTCTTTGCATATACGGGTTATTTTATAATGTGGAATTTGATCAATACAATTTTATTTACGCTATAAATATAGGAGGATTCGTGGGTGTACCTAAACAAAAAAGGGGTATTCAATCCTAAACACAGTTTTTTTTACGAAAAGCATTTCGGTATCAGCATAACTCCTGCAGCAGGCGATAACAGAACCATTCCTGCCTTGGCAGATGGAAGGGGCCTTTAAACAGGTTGCCCTTTGCCGTTTGTGCCAATGTTCCATCCCTATGCAGGTAACCAAACCATTCACCATGCTCTTTATCATGAAAATGCCGGTAAGCATATTCATGCACTTTTTTATGCCATGCTGCATATTTAGGGTCGCCCGTTATGGTAAACGCCAGTAAGGTTGCAATGATCACTTCATTATGCGGCCACCAGAATTTCATATCCTGCCAGTACTCCTGTACGGGTTTGTCAAATACATCCCTGTAATACAAGATCCCTCCCTGTTCTTTATCCCAGCCCCGCTCCCACATATAATCAAGCATTTTACAGCCCAGGCGGATCAGTTGCGGATCATTGTTCCGGTATCTGGCTTCCTGTAAAATAAACCAGGCTCCTTCCATGGCATGGCCCGGGTTCAATGTTCTTCCGTCTATATGGTCAATAATAGAACCATCGGGTGCCACCTGTTCCATCACACATTGGATATCGTCTTTTACAAAATCTATTTCGATTTCTTTGATCCATTTACTGATCCATTCATCACAGCGTTCATCACCAATCGTATCGCGCAACTGTTGTGCCGTATTGATCATGATCATGGGCACTCCAATACCCTTAGCCGGACGCGTGCCTGTAAATTTTGAAGGAAGTACAATTTGCTGTGTTGCATACGCAATACATTTGCTAAACAATTCTCTGGCTTCTTCAGCGATCTTTTCATCACCGGTGGCTTTGGCATACGCGGCAAAAGCGATCACGGCAAATGTTTCAGAAAAAAAATACCGGCGTTTACGAATAGGGCTGCCGTTTCTGGTAACATGAAAAAACATTTGTCCATCTGTATCAAAGCAATGTTTTTTCAGGAACCGATATCCCATTGCGGCACCATCCAGCCATTCCTGTCTGGGTTCTATCGTATTATATAAAGTTGATAAAAGCCAGGTAGCACGGCCCTGTATCCAAACGGCTTTATCATCATCTATCAGGGATCCATCTCTGTCCCGCATCAGCAGAAAGCCATCATACTCTTTATCATAACTTCTGGGAAACCAGAAAGGAACCGTATCATTCAGTAATTGGTTCGCATAAAAATCTTTCAGCGCTACCAGATCAGATTGAGTGTATTTCATATAAAAATGAGGTGTTAGATAGTATCATCAGCAAGGCCATCCGATTGGGGCCTTAAGAAATATAACTGTATAAAAAGAACAACCAGTACTACAGCGGCGAGCATGGCAAAATCTCTTCCGAGATTTCCAGCGTCCATAGATTTACCGAGAAGATTGGTGATCAATGCCCCGGCAAAAACACCGGTCATATTCATCAACCCATAACCGGTTGCCCGGCTTTTGGATGATACAAACTGGCAAAGGATGGGCATATTATTACCGTCGAACATTCAGTACCCAAATCCAAAACAAAATGCAGCACCGATCACATGTGCCAGTGAATGTCCAAAACCAATGAGCAATAAGGAAGGAATGGTAAATGCCAAACCGAGGGCACTGGTATAGACCCTTCCTTTTATATTTTTCTGCACCCATTTATCGGATAAGACCCCTCCGAAAATAACACCCAGGAAGGAGGATACT
>CBHRAM010000482.1:0-2290 GCA_966076165.1 uncultured Chitinophagaceae bacterium | reverse complement strand
TTTAGTGATGATGGTGGCCATGTTATTACTGGCGCCGATCGCTTTTGCCAAAGGGTTTCAGATCTGGGATATTAATATTGGTGTCTTATATGTATCGGCTATTTCCTCTCTATCGGTGATTGGTGTTTTGATGGCGGGATGGGCAAGTAATAATAAATACTCTTTATTAGGTGCCATGAGAAGCGGAGCGCAGATCGTGAGTTATGAATTGTCTGCGGGTTTATCAATTTTGACGATTGTTGTTTTAACCGGTAGTCTTCAATTATCTGATATCGTTGCTTCCCAGGAGAATGGCTGGTGGTTATTCAAAGGACATATTCCTGCGATCATCTCTTTTGTGATCTTTATTATTGCGGTAACGGCAGAGACCAACCGTGCACCCTTTGACCTCGCAGAAGCTGAATCAGAATTAACAGCAGGCTTCCATACAGAATATTCAGGAATGCGTTTCGCATTATTCTTCCTGGCAGAATATATCAACATCTTTATTGTGTGCGGTATTGGTGCAACTCTTTTCTTAGGAGGCTGGATGCCTTTGCATATCGGACATTGGGAAGGATTTAACCATATCATGGATTATATACCTTCTTCGGTTTGGTTCTTTGGAAAAGTGTTCTTCCTGATCTTCCTGATCATGTGGTTCCGCTGGACCTTCCCGAGATTACGAATTGATCAACTATTAAATCTTGAGTGGAAATATTTGTTACCGATCAGCATGTTCAATTTGATTTTAGTAACAGTTATTGCGATTATGGGATGGCATTTTTAGGGTTTTGAGTTTTGGGTTTTGAGTCTAAAGTTTTAGAATAGTTTAAAACTTGTTTAATATAGTTCATGGCAACAATCAAACGTTTTGAAGATATTGAAGCGTGGCAGAAAGCAAGGGTACTTGCCGGGGAAGTGTATACAATATCTATTGAAACTGATTTGGGCAGAGATTTTCGGTTTAGAGATCAGGTTAGTGCATCAGCCGGATCTGTTATGGATAATATAGCTGAGGGATTTGAACGGGGAGGTAAATTAGAATTGATCAATTTTCTTACGATTGCCAAAGGCTCCTGTGCAGAATTGAGATCGCAATTGTATAGAATTAAGGATAGAAAATATATTAGTGAAGAAAAGTTTAATGAGTTGTACAAATTGGCTGAAGAAATAGGAAGTATGCTTGGTGGTTGGATAGGGTATCTTAACAAGTCGGACATAAGAGGAACCAAATTCAAAGACCGAACAACTTAAAAACAACTCGAAACTCAAAACTCAAAACACAAGACTTTAAACTAATTAAATGTTTTTAAAAGAATATATATCGGATGTTTATAATGGAGTGAGTTCGCTGCTCAAAGGCATGCGTAAGACCGGCTATTATTTCTTTCATCCGAAAGAGATCATCACTGAGCAATATCCCGATAACCGAGCTACGCTGAAAATGGCGGATAGGTTTAAAGGTGAAGTGGTCATGCCGCATGATGAGAACAATGAACATGCCTGTACGGGTTGTACAGCTTGTGAACTGGCTTGTCCGAACGGGACCATTAAGATCATTACCAAATTTGATATTACACCGGAAGGCAAAAAGAAAAAAGCGATCGATACATTTATTTATCATCTGGAGCTGTGTACCATGTGTAATCTATGTATCCAGTCCTGCCCGTCTGATGCCATCAAAATGGCGCCGAATTTTGAACATAGTGTGTACGACAGGAGCAAGCTGACCAAGAAATTAAATTTACCAGGATCAAAAGTCAGGGAGGGCATTGAATAATGAGTGCATCAGCCATCATATTTTACGCGATCTCAGCCTTCCTTTTAGGAACCGGGATCTTAGCGGTTACCGCTACCAAAATATTCCGTGCAGCCATCTGGCTGTTATTCTCACTCGTGGGTATTGCCGCTTTGTATTTCTGGATGCAGGTTGAGTTCGTGGCAGCGGTACAGATCATTGTGTATGTGGGTGGTATCGTTATCCTCATCATCTTCTCTATATTCTTAACACAGCAATCCGGCAAGGAAATGCCTAAGCCACCAATGCAAAGAACATTGTTCTCCGCACTGGCTGCGGCTTTCGGACTGGCCCTTACCTACCTGCTGATCTCCGAATATGGTTTTACAGATGGAACTGGACAACCGTTTAAAGTAGCCGTGAGTGATATCGGTATGCAGATGTTAAGTACCACCGAACATGGGTATATACTGCCTTTTGAAGTAGTGAGTATGTTATTACTGGCAGCGATGGTAGGTTGTATCGTGATCGCCATGAAGTCGAAACAAAATAATCTTCCTTCACCAAAAA
>CBHRAM010000481.1:0-2303 GCA_966076165.1 uncultured Chitinophagaceae bacterium | reverse complement strand
ATTTTCCTGTATAACTTTCCTTTACTTTCTTAATCCCTGCCGGCACGCCTGCATACACCAGGTTGCCTCCGGCATCTCCAGCTTCGGGGCCGAGGTCGATGATCCAGTCGGCGGATTTGATTACATCGGTGTTATGTTCAATTACGATCAATGAATGGCCCTGTTCGATCAATGCATTAAAAGAAGCGAGTAATTTTTTGATATCATGAAAATGCAGGCCCGTGGTAGGTTCATCAAAAATGAAGAGCATGTGGCCGATACCTTTTCCTTTTCCGAGGAAGCTGGCGAGCTTTACACGCTGGGCTTCACCACCGCTAAGGGTATCGCTGCTTTGTCCGAGTTTGATATAGCCAAGGCCCACATCCTGCAAAGGCTGTATCGCATTTTTGATCGGTTTTTCATCGGCAAAGAATTCGATGGCTTCATCCACACTCATCTCCAGTACATCAAAAACAGATTTACCGTTGTACTGTACTTCGAGTACTTCTTCCTTAAACCGTTTACCACCGCAGGATTCGCAGGTAAGGTGTACATCTGCAAGGAACTGCATTTCAACCACCTGTTCGCCTTCGCCTTTACAGGTATCGCAACGGCCGCCATCTACATTGAAAGAAAAATGCTTGGGTTGAAAGCCACGTGTCTTCGATAAATTCTGTTTGGCATACAGATCGCGGATATGATCATAGGCTTTGATATAGGTTACCGGGTTACTGCGTGATGATTTACCGATCGGGTTCTGGTCAACCATTTCTATTTGTGAGATATAATCTATATCACCCGTAATGTTCTTATGCAATCCTACTTTCTCCGAAAATTCCCCTTTGATCTTTCGCAAAGCCGGAACCAGGATCTGTTTGATCAATGTGGTCTTTCCACTACCGCTCACACCGCTTACCACGCATAAGGTATTCAACGGTAATTCCACGGTAATATCTTTCAGGTTGTTCTGCCGGGCGCCTTCTACTTTCAAACTCCGGTTCCACTTGCGGATGGTCTTGGGTGCATCAATGCTGAGTTTACCGGTTAAGTATTTTCCGGTGAGACTTTCCGGATTGGCTACGATCTCATCATAGTTACCTACTGCAACCACTTCACCACCTAAATGAGAAGCCAGCGGGCCCATATCAATGATATAATCCGCTTCACGCATCATCATTTCATCGTGCTCCACCACCACAACCGTATTACCCAGATCGCGCAGGGATTTTAATACAGCGATCAGACGAACGGTATCACGTGAATGCAATCCGATCGAAGGCTCATCCAGGATATATAATGAGTTGGTGAGGTTACTGCCTAAACTTCTGGTCAATTGTATACGCTGGCTCTCACCACCACTTAATGAATTGGCCAAACGGCTTAGCGTAAGATAGCCCAAACCCACATCTATCAAGGTTTGTATGCGTTGATGAATTTCTATCAGGATCCTTTTCGCCACCTGTTTATCATGATCAGACAATTTCAATTCATCGAACCAGGCTTTCAGATCTTTTACCGGCAGTTCGCATAATTCGCCGATATGTTTACCGGCTACTTTCACATACAAAGCTTCTTTGCGTAAACGGTAGCCTTTGCAATCCGGGCAATTGGTTCTTCCGCGATAGCGGCTTAACAATACACGGTATTGCACCTTATATAAATTCTGTTCTACTTCTTTAAAGAAATCATCGATCCCCTGCACATTGCCTTCTCCGCTCCATAGTTGCGCATATTGTTCTTTGGTCAGATCAATAATGGGTTTATGAATCGGGAAACCAAACTTACCGGCTCCTTTCACAAACTGCTCGCGCCACCAGCCGAGCTTCTCTCCTTTCCAGGGGGCCACTGCACCTTCATAAACACTTAACCGTTTATCGGGTATCACCAGGTCGGCATCAATCCCTAATACCTGACTAAAGCCTTCACAGGTAGGACAGGCACCATAGGGATTATTAAAAGAAAATAAATTCGGAACCGGTTCTTCAAACTGGATCCCGTCGAGTTCAAACTTATTGCTGAAGTGCATCAGTTTAGTTCCATCCACTTCAATATACATTTCTCCTTCGCCTTCATAAAAAGCGGTGCCGATGGAATCTGATAAGCGGTGGAGATCGTCTTCTTCGAAGGACTTGGTAACTATGCGATCAATGAGGACATGAGTTGTGAGTTGTGAGTTGTGAGTTGTGAGTTTTTTCTTCAGATCCTTATCATTGAGTTCCAATAATTCTTCTATCCTCAATATCTCCCCTGCCTTTCCACTCGCGCCCGCTCCTTCGCGATAATACATTCTCGAAAAACCCTTCTGCATCAATATATTCAGCTCT
>CBHRAM010000480.1:0-2316 GCA_966076165.1 uncultured Chitinophagaceae bacterium | reverse complement strand
CTTTCCAGTTATTGTTACCGGAACGGAAAGGGATATTTTGTGAACGGGCACAAACAAAAAAGCAGGCAAAGAGGGAGAATACTAGGATCTTTTTCATCAGCAATATTGTGTTGCTAAAGATACAGGTATTCAGGAAAGAGGTGATGACAATAGACTATGCGTTATTCACAATAATCGAAAGCCAAGGCAGTTATTTTAAAACGCTAAACGCCTAACTCCTGCCATTTGATTGTTTTCTCACTACCGCCACCAATTGTTCAATATTGCCAATGCTGTCCTGGTCGTGTTGGGTAAATGATACATGCCAATTCTTTTCCACTGCATTTAAGAGATACAGCATTTCCCAATCCACGAGGTCAAGGTCTTTTTTCAGGTCTGTTTTTGGGGTCAATACGGTTGCGTAGATGTTTAATTTCTGTTTCAGTAATTTCTGGATACTGTTCACGATTGCCTGCATAACGGTTGGTTTTATATTTCTATGAACCGATATAGAACAAAAACGCTGCCAGCCGCTTACTAACAGGATGTTAAAGCCTGAAGATGATCTGTAAAAAAGGAAAGCCTGCCATTGCCCGGCCATATGAAGATTGCCTGAAACAGTGGGTTTTACTGCGATATGAGTAGGCGGAAGCCAAAAAAAACGCCGGAACATGGTTCCGGCGCTGTATACATATGTTTTGTTAAAATAGAAGGATTAGTTCTTTTTCGGAGCAGCTGTCTGTGCTTTTGCAGGTGCGGCAGTAGCAGCAGCCGGAGCAGCAGCAGGTTTTACTTCACCTTTAATGGTTAAGACAGTTGTTGGAGTGGCTGCATTAGACACTACGGTGATCGTTTTTGTAAACACACCGGGAGTAGCTGCATTGTAAGTGGCTTTGATCGTTGCTGTGGCACCAGGTGCAACAGGTTCTTTAGGCCATTCCGGAGTTGTGCAACCGCAAGAAGCCGTTACCGAACTCAGTACCAATGGCTCTTTACCGGTATTTTTAAAACTGAATACATGGGTAACAGGAATGTTCTGTGGAACGCTTCCAAAGTCAAAAGCGTCAACAGGAAAGCTGATCAATGCTTTGCTTGCAGAAGTTACCTGTGCAGGAGCGGAAGTTGCAGCGGTCTGTGCAAAAGAAGCACCGGTAAATCCTGCAGTAATAATGATTGCTAAGAATAATTTTTTCATGGTTCTGTTTATTGTGGGTTTAAAGATAAAGATTTTTGCATAAGAAAAACATTTTGTGGGCCTCTTTGAAAAATACCAGCCAATCATCCAAAATACATAAAATTCTTCCTTCGAAATATTACCTTAGAGATACATTAAAACTGCTATATGAAACTGACCGCCTTATGTTCCGGTATCTTATCGGCTGCATTACTGCTTTCCTGTAATACAAAAACCGAAAAAAAGGGTTTTGATTTCCTCTCTAAGGATCTGGATACATCTATCAATCCGGCTGCTGATTTCTTTCTGTATGCCAATGGGGGATGGATCAAAAACAATGCCATTCCGGCCTCAGAAAGCGGATGGGGTGTGGGCACCCTGGTCCAGAATGACATTTATGACAGGCTGAAAACCATCAACGAAAAAGCTGTCAAAGAGGCGGCAGCAGAAGGAACCATCTCTCAAAAAATTGGTGATTTCTGGCAGAGCGGAATGGATTCGGCGGCTGCAGAAAAACAGGGACTCGACCCGTTAAAAGCCGATCTGGCAGATATTCAAAATATCTCCAATCCCGGAGAACTCATGAAAGTGGTGGCCCGTTTTCACAAAAAAGGGATCAATACTTTGTTTGTGTATGGGATAGGACAGGATGATAAAAACAGTGAACAGATCGCCTACCAGGTATGGCAGGGGGGTTTGGGTATGCCGGACAGGGATTATTATTTTAATACGGATGAGAAAACGGTAAATGTGCAGAAAGCCTATCGAAAATATCTATCTCAAACCTTTCGCCAGTTAGGGGATGATAGTTTACTGGCTATGGCCAATGCCGACAAAGTATACCAGCTTGAAACCCGCCTGGCAAGATCCTGTCGCAAACTGGCTGATCTGCGTGATCCCTACAAAAATTACAATAAAATGGATATGACCGGGTTGCAGAAAATGTCACCGGTGATCAACTGGCCCGTTTACCTCGCGGATGTAGGGATCCAAAAACTGGATTCTGTGATTGTTGGTCAACCGGAATTCTTTACGGCATTGAATAAGGAATTGACCACAGCGGCTTTGGCCGACTGGAAAAATTATTTACGCTTTAACCTGGTACGCAGGAGCTCGGCATATCTCGATAGCCGCACTTTTATGAACAACTTTGCCTATAGTCA
>CBHRAM010000479.1:0-2317 GCA_966076165.1 uncultured Chitinophagaceae bacterium | reverse complement strand
TTCAACAAGAGAAAGATCCGGGTAAGATGGTATGATCAGGGTGCTGATTACCGATTGGAGATAAAATCAAAATGCGGGGATTTGGGATCTAAAAAGGTATATGATTTTAAAAACCCTTCTACTGATCCAGAGCAGTTATTACAGGGACTGAGCAGATATAAAAATTTGCTGAACATATTCCCGGAGCTTGCTGCAGGCCGGGAGGGAGAGGAATTGTATTATTTGCAAGAATATTATCCGGTAAGTTATACTGTTTATGACAGACAGTATCAGGTATCATCTGTAAGTGATGTGCGGCTAACAGTAGACAGCAACCTTTTATTGTACAACCTCCGCAATGGGTATCTGGAGCAAGTTCCTTACAGGCGGGGAATGGAAATATATGAGATAAAATACGACAGTTGCGATAACAGAGGGATAAGGTTGTTTGAAAAATTTATGGGTGGGTTCCCATTACGAATGACTCGGTTTTCCAAATTTGCCAATTCCTCGCACCTCGCAGAATGGTTGTGAGAAATCTGACAAAACACGAATTGCTCAGGTGGCCGTTCCGGATCCGTTAGCCTGGCCACTCACTTGATTCAAAAGTTCCAGAAATCCTTTTTGAAATTTTTCCAGGGTATAATACCGTTTATACAAAGCCAAAGAACTTTGTGCCATAGACTGTCGGAGCAACTGATTCTTTACTAATTCCTCCACACAGGAGAGAAGTTTTTCTTCGTCTTTAAGATTGATCAGGAAACCATTTTCGCCTTCTGATACAATATCAGGTGTACCACCGATCCTTGTAACCACTATTGGTAAGGCAGCACTCATTGCTTCCAGAACGGTAAGTGGAAAACATTCATTATGAGATGGCTGCACAAAAATATCTGCCTGTTGAAAGATTGCCCATTTGTTATCGCCGGTTACTGAACCCAACAGGTTCACTTTATCTGCAAATCCATGATTCCGGCAAAATTCCATCACCTGTTCTTTTGTAACATCTCCATTTCCACCTGCGATAACTGATTGAAAAGCAACTTGCCTGGTATAGAGAGCTTTGAGCATGTTCAGAAACTCAAAGATGCCTTTTGCAACAAACAAATTAGAAAAGAACAGGATAACCGGAACCGCAGAATGATTTGGATGTTGTGAAGCATATTCCGGCGCTTCTATCCCATTCGCCAATACCCTTGGTACCCCGTTATATACGTTTGATACATCGGCCGTAAGTGTGTGTGAAAGAGAGATCAATTGACTGTTTCGAAAAGCCGCCCTGAAAAGAAATTTTTTAAACCTGCTTTTTTCCGCAAACTCTTTGATCCCTCTTCCATGCAGATGGATCAGGGGTTGATAACCAAAGAATTTAATAAACAGGCAGATAGCCGTATCGCGGTACAGGTTGATGCCGCGTGGCATAAAAGTAAAATAGACAATACCCGGCCGCCTGAATACCAACTCACGGAACATGCGTATAAAAAACAAAAAAAAGTACCCGAGTTTTCTGGCATTAACGGTACCAAGATCATCCAGGGTTTGCCCAAAGTACATATGCAATACCCGGGCTTGGTAATGACCAGCCAGCAGGGGATTATTGATCACATAGGCATTCATCACAGATACCCCATGCCATGGCGGAGGCAACTGTACAATACAAAGCAGTTTTTTAGGGGGCACCATCATGAACGCACAAATAAGTTAGGCCTTTCCGGGCCTGAATTTACGGTAACCGGAATAAGCGAAGAATATGATCCAGAAGAAAAGAGAACTGTGAGGCAGTTCCAGAATAACATTGAAACCTACCCAGATGGACAGGCCGGAAACACAGAGTCCTAATATCCTTTCGTCATCTGTCATAGGCCTCGCTGTTTTGCGATATGCCTGAGAACGCAAGATAGCGATCAGAATAGGAACAATGATCAACAGGGCGGGTACAAAGCCCAGATGGAAAGAGAAGGTAAGAAAGGCATTATGTAATGGGGTTACAAATGCATCTGCATCTTCTTTAAGGGTTGCAGAAAATTTGTAGACTTCTTTCATAAGCCTGGATAGTTCCTCATCGGCATACCTTACCCCAAAACCATAGCCCAGCAGCCCCACATGGTCTACAAAGATCCTTCGTGCGGTATAGCCCCAATATACAAGGCGCCAAACAGCATTGGCATCAGATAAACTTCGGAAAATGAGCAGTGCGGTAGGCACTACCACCAATGAGCTTAAGGCAAATAAGGCTTTTACCGCCGGTTGTCTATAAGAAGCCAGATATAATGCCAGGATCAGCAAAACGGCAAGTACCGCAGAAGCATGCCCTGAAATAGCCACTAAACTAAAAGCA
>CBHRAM010000478.1:0-2339 GCA_966076165.1 uncultured Chitinophagaceae bacterium | reverse complement strand
TAGTAAGCGTATCTATTTTTTTCGTGTCAACATCCAGCAAATACAAATGCACCGGCTGGCGCTGGGTAATATATCCTTCTATATCTCTTTTAAAACGGTAACGGTTGATCACCAAAGGTTTTGGCGTTTTTGGCTTAGCAGTATCAGCCGGCGTTTTGATCGTGAGTAATAATTTCTTTCCATCAGGACTCCATGAATAATCTACCAGGTCTGTTTTTAAGGTAGTCAACTGTTTACCCTCACCACCCAAACGATTCATCAACCAGATCTGACTATTGGTAGCTCCCTGGCGTGAAGAAACAAAAGACAGATATTTTCCATCCGGGCTCCACTTAGGCTGCGACTCCGCATCCGGACTATTTGTTAACTGTACTGATTGCTTCCCATCCCAGCTGATCATCCAGAGATCTGTATTGCGCTTATTGGCAGCAGAATCAATAGAGGTTAAAGTATACGCCACCCAATTCCCCTCCGGCGCCACCTGCGGATCACCAATGGTTTGAAGACGATACACATCCGAAGGTCTCAGTTTTCTTTTAGCCGCGGTCTGTGCAAAAATGATCTGCGGAACAGTAATCGCAAGAGATAGCAAACAAACAAAAATGTTTCTGCGCATAGTTTTGGTTTATACAGTTAGTGATGTGGCAAACAAAGGGTAGTGTAAGTATAAAGAATTCTGTTCTTACCGTCAAGTTTTGCTTCGGATGTTGTCCCGCATTGCAACCGCGCCGTCATTGCGAGGAGGAACGACGACCTGTCCGCCGCAGCGATAGCGAAGGAGGAAGCAAACTGTGGCACATCGTTCGGCCTAACAGCTATTTGTGAGAGGTTCCCAAAACGCCGTCTTTGCGAGGAACGAAGCAACCTGTGAACCGCATTATTCGCGGAATAGCTATTCCAAAACCTCTCAGAAAATACAATCCCGCCAAACGACAACCCACAGTTTGCTTCGTTCCTCGCAATGACGGTACACCGCATGCCGGCCGGAAAACTACTGCCTATCCACAAACCGATGAAATGTCTCATTATATCGATCCCCTACATCCGGATACTTTTTAACAAGCGCATCGATCTGCGCAAAATCTTCGACGGTCAACGCTATTTCTACCGCTCCCGCATTCTCTATTAAATATTTCCGCTGCTTGGTACCCGGTATCGGAATCATATTCTCTCCCTGCGCCAAAACCCAGGCAATGGCCAGTTGCGCCAGACTGCAATGTTTGGCAGCAGCGATCTCTGCAAATCCTGCAGACAGTTGTTTATTGTTCTCCGCATGCTGCCCCTGGTATCTGGGTAATTTATTCCTGAAATCTTTTTCGCCCAGTTTAGACACATCAACCGTATTCGTAATCAACCCACGCGATAGCGGACTGAAGGGCACAAAAGAAATACCCAACTCATTACACAAAGGAATGATCTCCTGTTCCACATCTCTGGTTAAAATAGAATACTCACTTTGCAAAGCACTGATCGGATGAACGGCATTGGCTCTGCGGATCGTATTTACAGAAGCTTCCGATAAACCCAGAAAACGAACTTTGCCTTCTTTCACCAGCTCGCTCATGGCTTCCACCGTTTCTTCAATCGGCACATTCGGATCAACCCGGTGTGCATAATACAGATCGATCACGTCGGTCTGTAATCTTTGCAGACTGGCTTCCACCGCTTTTTTAATATAGGCAGGGGATCCATCAAAACTTAACTGGCCCTTCGCATCATTATAGAAACCAAATTTGGTAGCGATAAAAACCTTCTGCCGGTTCGGCTTCAAAACTTTCGCGATCAGCTCTTCATTCTTTCCCCCCGCATACATATCCGCCGTATCCCAGAAATTGATCCCCAGCTCCAAAGCCTTCTCCAGCGTAGCGATCGATTCCTCATCATCCGGCTCACCATAGGCATGGTTCATACCCATACAGCCCAGCCCAATAGCTGACAACTGAACATCCGTTTTACCCAGTTTTCTATATTTCATTACTTTGCTTCTTTCTGTGTCTTAAAAATAAACTATTCCGTAACAGTTTCTGATCCTTCCCGGCTATACTCTTGGCAACTTGAAGCTTATCATATTGGGGTCGATGATAAAGGAGCAACCGAAAGCAGTACCAAAAATGTTAGCTAATTATGAAATGACCTCATGTCTGTAGTCTTGCGGAGATTCCTGAGAAATCAAAAACATCGGCTCACCTTCTCTGCAGCACTCTACCTGGCAACATAATAATCCCTTTCAGTAGACCCAATACCCCATCCACAGCAATACCTAATATGCGGAAGGGCAGCAGTAGTAACCAAAAGATAGGATACAGCACCAGTGCAAGAATGGCCAGCGGCCAGCAAAG
>CBHRAM010000477.1:0-2357 GCA_966076165.1 uncultured Chitinophagaceae bacterium | reverse complement strand
ATCGGCGTACGCTCAATTTCGTAGCCTTTGTAATGGAGTTTCACCTCATCCAGAACCGCTTCTACTTCTTCCATCGTAGTAAGCGTAACCAGCTTATTTCTGAATTCCTTGATATTAGGTAAGCCCTTTAAATAATTTGAATAATGCCTGCGCATTTCGTTGATGCCTACAACCGGACCCTTCCACTCGAGTGACTTACGAAGATGTTTACGGGCAACTTCTACACGCTCTTCCAATGTTGGGAAGGGAAGCAACTCACCCGTTGCCAGGTAATGTTTGATCTCACGGAAGATCCATGGATACCCAATAGCGGCACGGCCGATCATGATGCCATCAATGCCATAACGGTTTTTATATTCGAGTGCTTTTTGCGGACTGTCAATATCCCCGTTACCAAAAATGGGGATGTTGATGCGTGGGTTGTTCTTTACTTTGGCGATCAATGTCCAGTCAGCCTCACCCTTATACATTTGCGAACGGGTACGGCCATGGATGGCGAGGGCTTTGATACCAACATCCTGTAAACGTTCGGCAACTTCTTCAATATTCTTGGTGCTATCATCCCAACCCAAACGGGTTTTAACGGTAACCGGAAGTTTCGTGCTTTTTACAACAGCTTCGGTTAATCGGACCATCAGGTCTATATCTTTTAAAACACCGGCGCCGGCACCTTTGGTCACCACTTTTTTTACCGGGCAACCAAAATTAATATCGAGTAGATCGGGGTTAACCGTTTCTACAATTTTGGCGCTGAGCGACATGGCGTCTTCATCTCCCCCAAAGATCTGGATGCCTACCGGACGCTCATAATCGAAAATATCCAGTTTCTGACGGCTCTTCATGGCATCGCGGATGAGTCCCTCACTGCTGATGAATTCTGTATACATCAGGTCGGCACCATTATCCTTACAAACGGCACGGAAGGGCGGATCGCTTACATCCTCCATGGGTGCCAGCAATAACGGGAAATCGGGTAATATTATCTCGCCTATCTTTACCATATTGTGTTTCTGATAGCCGGGTGATGGAACAGGACTTGCCTTTTATCCCATAACCCGGACTTTATTTTTAAAGAAGTTGCAAATTTACAATCTTATTTTTCAATAGATGAATCAAAAGCCCCAGCTTACCTATCCTATGCAGTTTGCCCTCCTGATCGGCTTAATGGGCGTTTTTATTGTGATCAGCGGGTTAATGGTGGCATTTTTAGGGAGCCAGATGATGCATGTGCCCTTCTCTCAGGTAGGTACGCAGATCAATAAACCGGAATATGTAAATATTTCCCGTTTGCTCAATACCCTGGCTTCGATACTGGTTTTTCTGCTTCCGGCATTGATCCTTGCCCGAAACATGGGTAAAAATGCATTTGCACATTTAGGGTTTAATACCGCAATCGGTTTTAAACAGATGATCCCTTTGCTGCTGATCATGGTGGCGGGTATTATGCTGAGCGGTGCATTAGGCGAGTTGAATGAAAAAATTCCTTTACCTGCCACACTATATGCCAAAGCAAAAGCGCTGGAAGAAGAATATAAAACATCCATGATGGCTATGGCCAATATGAAAACAGTTGCCGATTACCTGCTTGCACTACTGGTACTGGCCGCAGCACCGGCTTTGTGTGAGGAAGTGCTGTTCAGGGGCGGTTTTCAGCAGGTGTTTATCGGGTGGACCAAAAGCAAATGGACAGGGATCATCATCACCAGCATCCTATTCAGCGCATTTCATTTTTCCTATTTTGGATTTTTGCCGAGGCTGGCACTGGGTATAATATTAGGGTTGATCTTTTTCTACAGTAAAAATATCTGGCTGAATATTTTCCTGCATTTTCTGAACAATGCGATGGTGGTAACACAGTTATATATGGCATCACGGATAGGAAAATCCCTGGACAAGACCATGGATGAAAACATTCCCATGTGGGTAGGTATTATTGCCTTGCTCCTGCTGGTATTCTTCTTCCGGATATTCAAAAAAGAAAGCGAAACGGTTTTGATTGAAAACGATATTCACTCGTCTCACGAAAATATGGTGTCCTGATGCTCCCCTGGAAAAAGATCTATGCAACCCGTAACCCCGCAGAAGCCAGTATTGTACAAGGTATGCTGGAAGAAAATAATGTGCCTGTACAGGTGATGAACAAGCAGGACAGCAGTTATCTCAATTTCGGGGATATTGAACTGTTTGTACCGGAACACCTGATGGAAACGGCTAAGCAGTTGCTGAGTCAGAATCTGCTCAATTAATTTTAAAAATATAGAGATCTCATACTGTGCCCTCTATCCTGGCCTATGAGTCTATTTGTTTAATCCTTCCCGGCAATCAGCAGGATAAAGTTTTTGATTATCTCCCTTAAT
>CBHRAM010000476.1:0-2383 GCA_966076165.1 uncultured Chitinophagaceae bacterium | reverse complement strand
CCTGCTTTTACCCAGGCTTCCAATAAATTCAACTCTTCGTCTGTAAGTTGTGGTTTACTGGCAACGGGCATGTGTTTTTTATCCGACAAGGGCAAATGTAAACGGGCAATCAATAAACTCTTTACCAGGTCACCGGCTACCAATGCATTCCCTGATTTTCCTCCTGCAAAAATACTCAGGCTGTCGTTCAGAGATAAGCCACCTTTTTGTGTATTGCCCTGGTGACAGGTTCCGCATTTATCTTTCAATACCGGAAAAATAAGATCCGCAAACAGGGTTGCCTGTGCAGGATCGATCTGTTTCTTCTGTGTATTCTGTATGGGCCCGGAAAGAAAGTCTTCGCCATGCGTAAGGTTGGCGCCCAAATGTCCGGTAACCAATAATACAAAGGCACTGACAATTGAAACCGTTTTAGCAATTATGCTTTTTGCTATAATATTTCCATGAAACTGATACAGGATATAGGCAATCACTGCGAGCGTTACACCGGTCCATTTATGGTAAACCAGCATTTCTCCTTTATCAGCCTGCTCCATTGATAAGATCATTCCCATGATGGCACTGGCCAAAGCTGTTAATGCAGCGGATAAGCGGATCCATTCCCATATTGTATTTTCAGATGGCTCTTTTGGCAACCAATAAGAAAACAATGAAATGATCAATAGCACGATGGGGAAATGAAGCATTAACGGATGCATGCGCCCGGCCACCTGTAACCAGGCAGGGATATGCAGGTGCTCTTCAAATACAAAGAGAAACAATAAAAACACCAATCCTGCCAATGCCAATGCACTGCCTGTTTTCCTGATACGATCCATCTATGCCTGGGTAAATTTGTAAGGATATACTTTTCCTGATGCCCATTGTGCCACATAGATACTGCCTTCATCATCTACACATACATCGTGGGGGTGGGTGAAGATCTTTTCGGTTTGTGACAGGGGTTTCAATTTTCCATTCTCATATACCGGTTCAGACCCACCAAGGTTGGATACTACTTTGAAATCCTTATTGAGTATGGTCACGAACCCGGTACCACTGGTATTCAGATCAGGAGAACGCAATACCGCCGCATAGAGATAATCACCCTTGATCACAGGGCGGCATACACAGGCACCGGGCAGGTGGATCACTTCGAGTAATTTCCCATCCATTGAAAACCGTTTGAACGCATTGCGTGTTCTGTCGGTGATGATCAATGTAGGAGTTTTTTTGCGATAGTCGATACAGATCCCATGTGCATTATCCAGGTGTTCATCGCCCTCTCCTTTACCTCCAAAATAATGGATCAGTTTTCCGTTGGCATTATAATGTAAAATATATTGAGCGCCATAGCCATCTGCAATATAAAATTCACCATTCTCCATCACCGCAGTTTCTGTCGGCACAAATGCTTCTTTCTTTTGATAGATCCCGAGGTCCATGGGCGGATCTATCGTGAATAAGATCTTCCCATCGATCGTAGTCTTATACACCTGGTGGCGGTTGGTATCTGTAATAAACAGCAGGTCTTCCTTTCCTGTTTTCTGAATGGTCAATCCATGTGCACCGGGAAATTCTGTACCCCAGGTACCCATCAACTTACCTGACTTATTATAAATGATCACATTGTTCTTGGTTTCATTGGTGAGTAATAAGATCCTCCCCTTACTGTCCTGCACCATTTCATGACAATCATTCACCGGTGTCTGATCCGGATTTAATTTACCCCATGCTGTATTCAGACGATAACGCATTTCATTATGTCCGTACACCGTTTCCTGTGCAGAGGCAAATATATTTTTTGAAATAAAAAAACCGGCTGTACCCAGGGCTGCCTGTTTTACAAATTGTTTTCTGTTCATGACGTATAATTTTTAACGCACTATACTATTGATATATCAAACACTCTATAATTTAAAACTTCAGGCGCTCACGGCCGCTGGGCCCCGTCCCTGTTACCGGGCTACTTTTACTTCTAACAAAATGTGCTTCGCATCATTTTGTTTGCCGTGGCCATTCGCCCGGCATTGAATTAAAAGAGGCCCGTCCACAGGGACTGATTAGAAACTATTCTTTGGATACTTACAATACTCGATTAATCAGGCATCGACTCACTAATCTTGCAAAACTTTATTTTATGCAATAATACTTTTTACCACATTCCCGTATTGATCCGTTAAACGATATCTTCTTCCCTGAAATTTATAGGTCAGTTTTTCGTGATCCAACCCCAACAGATTTAATACCGTTGCCTGAAAATCGTGCACATGCACCGGGTCTTTTGTGATATTATATCCGAACTCATCGGTTTCTCCGTGTACGATACCCGGCTTCACTCCGCCACCGGCCATCCAGATACTAAAGCAACGTGGATGGTGGTCACGGCCATAGTTATCAGGTT
>CBHRAM010000475.1:0-2386 GCA_966076165.1 uncultured Chitinophagaceae bacterium | reverse complement strand
GGCAGAAGATCCTTTTATTAACCAGAAAGGTATGCCTGATCCGGATGCGTTTGTACTCAGGACCTATGATCCGGAACGCATCAATCCGGGAATGGCTGTTGATTATATCCCGGATAGTTTTGTTTTCCATATAGATAGTACCAACAGGTATTTTGATCCCTGGAAAGTTTATAACCCCGCTGCTGAAATAGTGCTTGCCGATTTTTCAGCTCCACCCATCTCTATCTCACCTGATAATATTGTGCCTTATATCAAGAAGTATTTTAAGCCCGGGGAAGCCATCTATGATCAATATGTAAAAGCCGGTTCTTCCAGGGGAGGCCCGGCTCAGGACGCACCGGGTAAGGGTATTACCCTTCACCTTATCATTGTGGCTGCAACAGAAGACACAAAGATCGGCAAAGCCAGTATCCGTGATATTGAAAATATAAAATTCATGTACAGAAATATCCGAAGAACATTGGGTATTACAAACTTAAACCTGATTGTACTGGATGGTGACAAATATGATCAGAAATTGATCGCAGATACGATCAATAGTCTGAAACCCGGAAAGAACGATATTGTAGCTTTTCACTATACAGGACATGGAATTAATGATATGAAACCTAGGCATGATTATCCCAATATGCTGATCGTTAAACAGGCATCGGATTGGAAAAAGATTGCCGAGCTTCCTCAGTTTTCTCTCAGTATTGAAGAGATCTATAAAGCCATCGTAAAAAAAGGGGCAAGATTAAACCTGGTTTTTAGTGACTGCTGTAATTCCAATTTACTGGAAAATAAAGACTACAGGGTTGGTCATTTAGAAAATACCGGAAGAGATGAAGGACGGGCCCTGGATCCTGAAAAATGTAAAAAACTGTTTATTGATCAAAAAATATCGATACTGGCCATAGCCGCAAGAAAATCTGAATATGCCAGAACCGGTATTGATGGAGGCATCTTTACTTTCTCTTTCATAAAATCGCTGGAAGCTAATCTTTCCGGCATGACACAAAACAAAAAAGCATTACCTGCATGGAAGAACGTATTTGATACCACCATTGCCAAAACAAATTATTACAAGGCTAAAGTATGCTCGCCAACACCCGATGAACCTTGCCCTTACCAGATGACACCCTTGTTTAATGTGGGTGCTGTTAAACCAGTTCCCGTTATTACGGTTGCACATAAATAGCCAGGGATGCCTATTTTTATGCCCTGGTTTATAAAAGTTAATTTATGAGAAAGATCTATTTATCACTCTTACTTGTATGCGCAGCTTCTTTAGGAACCCATTCGTTTTCACAAGGGCATAGCCTCACAAAGCTATGGGAAACCGATACCCTGCTCCGCACACCGGAATCTGTATTATACGATGCCAAAGAAAAGATCCTTTATGTTTCAGAGATCGATGGGGTGCCTAATGAAAAAGATGGGAAAGGTGCTATTGCCAAAGTTTCTTTAGACGGAAAGATCATCAATGCCAACTGGGTAACCGGGTTGAATGCGCCAAAGGGAATGGCCATGTACAAAGGAAAACTCTATGTGGCCGACCTTACGGAAGTAGTGGTGATCGATATGGAAAAGGCAAAGATCATCCAGCGCATACCCATTGAAGGTTCTGTATTTCTGAATGATGTAACCATCGACAAAGAAGGTTTTGTATATGTTAGTGATACCCGGAATTTTAAAGTCTACCGGATCGAAAAAGGATTTGTGGTAACGCTGCTGCAAAACTTACAGGGCCCGAATGGCTTGCTGGCCGTAGGTGATGAATTATTGATACTGGACAAAGGTGCGCTACAGAAAATGCTGGTATCCGGCAGTGTAACCAATGTTACGGATGGCATGGACCCTACCACCGATGGGATTGAACTTGTAAAGAAAGACGAATACATTGTAAGCGCCTGGAACGGTGTGGTCTATTATATATATGCTAACGGAACCAAACAAACCCTGTTAGATACCCGCGCCCAAAAGATCAACACTGCCGATATCGGTTATGATGCAAAGAACCGGATCGTGTATGTGCCTACTTTTTATAACAATCGTGTGATAGCTTACCAATTAAAATAGGATTTCGTGAGTTGTGAGTAGTCAGTTGTGAGTAAAAGACGATTACACTCACAACTGACCACTCACTACTCACGATCACACACGCTTTCTTTTGATCACCCTGAGCATTTGCAGCACTACGGACAAAGCGATCAGTGAAAAGCCGATATAAAAGCTTGCATTCAGTTTCTCATTTTCCTTAAAAAGGATAAAAGCCAGAAAGATTCCGTATACCGGCTCAAGGTTAAGGCTTAATGTTTGGGTAAATGCAGATACTTTTTTCAGCGATTGTAACATCAGGTCCATCCCCAGCACAGTGCACAACCAGCTAAGCACCAATAACCAT
>CBHRAM010000474.1:0-2400 GCA_966076165.1 uncultured Chitinophagaceae bacterium | reverse complement strand
CCCTGTTTTTGGGCATGAAGTAATCATTCAGAAGGGAGATAATAAAGAAGTATTATTATTTGATCCTCCGCAACATATCCAGCAACCCATGATCGAAAAAGTGGTTCAGTATTTTCTGGGTAAAGCAGATAACCCCTGCTCTGCCGCCGATGCTATTGAGTCTATGCAGGTAATGGACAGTTTCACCAAACGAACCTAAAACTGCGCCCTTGCGCCACTGCGTGCAAATCCTTCCTCATCAAAACAATCAACATGAAACCTTTCCAAAGAAGAAAATTCATACAAACCCTGGTCACCGCTTCTGCCATAACAGGCATCGGTAATTTTTCTTTGGCAAAAGCTGCAGAAAAGAAGGGGCCTGCTTCTTACAGTAATCGTTTTAAGATCAGCCTCAATGCTTATTCTTTCAATAACCCGCTCACCAATAAAAAGACCACGCTTGATGAGGTACTTGATTTCTGCGCCAGAGAAGGTTTTGATGCCATAGATATCACCGGCTATTATTTTCCCGGCTACCCTGAAGTTCCTTCTGATGAGTATATTTTTCATTTGAAGAATAAAGCGCACCGCCTCGGCCTGGATATCAGTGGTACAGGCATCCGCAATGAATTTGCAGATCCTGATCCGGCCAAGAGAGCTGCCGATGTACTGCTGACAAAAAAATGGATCGAAGTAGCCGCTAAACTCGGTGCGCCGGTGATCCGCATTTTTACCGGTAAGGTTTTACCGGCCGGGCATACCCGCGAAGAAGTGGAAGGATGGATCATTGAGAGTATCAAGGCCTGCACAGAATATGGCAAACAACATGGCGTAATTGTGGCCATTCAAAATCACAATGATTTTTTAAAAACAGCTGAACAAACCAAAAGCATTCTTGAAAAAGTAAACAGCGAATGGTTTGGGCTGGTACTGGATACGGGAAGTTTTGTTACGGAAGAGCCTTATAGTGAAATTGAAAAGATGACCCAATACGCCGTGAACTGGCAGGTAAAGGAAAAACTCACGTACAATGGCAAATCGGAAGACATGGACCTCTATAAACTTTGCCGTATCATCAATGCTTCTGCTTATCGTGGTTATTTACCCATTGAGACCTTAAGCCCGGGAGATCCGTTTCAGATCGTTCCCCCGTTTTTGAAATTGGTGAGGGGTGCTTTGGAGAGGGCAATGAGTGAATGATAGCATGATAGAATATTGGTCCTTCATGCTATCATGCTATTATTCTATCATCCTATCATTATTCCTTCCGGCTTAATTCATTCATCAACTGATCTGCCTTTTTACTGACCAACAGTTTCGCAGCTGCTATTTTCTTTTCAATAGAACCTGTACTACCTGCTGTATTGATATCTGTCATTTTATCGATGGCTGCAAGATACCAGTCGCTCCACACTTTCAGAATATGTTGTTCCTTTTCGGTTGTTGCTCCTTTCTGGATGGCTTCTTTGCTGAGGGCAAATTCAACCTGCAGTCGGTCAAGCGCATTCACGCTTACTTCATCAATTAATGCAATGCTTGTTTTTTCATCAGCCGAGCTAAGTGTAAAAGCTGCTGCCAGGGCACTGATGCCTACGTTACGCATTTCTTTGGCTGAAACCATTTCAAGCCGGTCACCATCAGTGTGATAGAATACATCGGTGAAATGCCACATCAGTAATCCGGGGATCTTTGCCTGTAGAAAAGGGGTATGATCACTGCCGCCTTCGAAAGGATTGGTTTTTACCAGCCAGGTATTTTCATCTGCCTGTTGCAGACAACGGTTCAATAAGAAATCATTGAAATAATGCGGGAACATATCCGATTCCTGTAATGCTTTCCCGCCCCATTCGCTGTGTTTTTCGTTGCCCCTTGTCCAGATAGCAGAAGGATCCGGCATTTTTTCGATCAGGAAGGTGCCGCCTGTTTTCGTGATATCTTCACCCACCATATCGAGGCTCAATCCCCATTTGATTCCTTTGGCCCGAACGGAATCGTCTTTGATATACCGGCCGGTAGAAATGATCTCATCTCCCCATAAAAAAGTAATGGTGCGTTGCGGGGTGAATTGTTTCTGTTGTATCAAAGAGGCAGTAACACGTGCCATCTCTGCAAGTGTTCCCACACCGGTGGCATTATCATTGGCACCGGGTTCCTGTATGTGTGCACTGAAGACAAAACGCTCATCGGGCTTGACTGCACCTCTTGCGTTGGCAACAATGGTCAATTCTTCGGAAGGAAATATTTTGGATACCACTTTTACATTTACCTGCACCGGCCCTTTTGCCAAAGCAGCTTTCAGTTTTTCTTTGGCATCATAGGATAAGATAATGGCCCATTTTTGTTTCACAGAATCCTGATAAGAGATACCTGAGAACTGGATAGAATGGGTATTTTTTTCCGGCTGCGTATACGCCGGCATGG
>CBHRAM010000473.1:0-2416 GCA_966076165.1 uncultured Chitinophagaceae bacterium | reverse complement strand
GACCATAGACCATAGACCATAGACCATAGACCATAGACCATAGACCATAGACCATTCTATCATCCACTCATTCACTCATTAACATGCTCCTCACCCTCGGCTTCTCCCCCTGCCCCAATGATACATTCATTTTTGATGCACTGGTCAATCATAAGATAGACACAGAGGGATTTGAATTTGAGGTATTGCTGGAAGATGTACAAACCCTGAACGAATGGGCCAGGGCCGGTAAACTCGATATCTCAAAGATCAGTTATGGCGTGCTGCCGCTGGTGCTTACAGATTATATTGTATTGAATAGCGGTGGTGCTTTAGGAAAAGGCGTAGGGCCTTTGTTAATTACGAAGGAGGAAGTACGAAGTACGAATGATATCAACTCTATGCAGATTGCTGTTCCGGGTGTGAATACGACTGCACACATGCTTTTTTCATTGGCATATCCCGAAGCAAAGAATAAAACCTTTATGGTGTTTCATGAAATTGAAGAAGCCGTGTTAAGCGGGAAAGTGGATGCGGGTGTGATCATTCATGAGAACCGTTTTACTTATCAGCAAAAAGGGTTGCATAAAGTGGTGGACCTTGGAGCCTATTGGGAAGAAACGATCAAAGTGCCGATACCACTCGGAGGAATTGTCATGAAGAGATCATTTGATAACAGCCTTCAAAAAAAGATCGATCAGCTGATCCGCAAAAGCCTTGACTATGCTTTTGCCAATTATCCAATTATCACAGATTATGTTCGCCAGCACTCACAGGAAATGGATGAATCTGTGATGCGCCAGCATATTGATCTCTATGTCAATAATTATTCGCTGGGTTTAGGAGAAGATGGAAAGAAAGCGGTACAGAAGCTATTATCCGTATATCAACATGTAAATCAAGGCAGTTCAATAAACATCGAATCAATCTTCATTTAATTCCGTCATTTCGACGAGGAACGAGGAGAAATCTGCTATCCGATTTACAGATTTCCCGCTACGCTCGAAATGACGCTACTGTTTTAGTGCTTTTGCATACGTTTCCAACACCCGCTTTCTCGCCAATTCATGTTGCACAATGGGCTTGGGATAACTAAACTCCTGAAACTCGGGCACCCATTTTTTTATATACTTCAGGTCTTTATCAAATTTCTCCGTCTGTAATGCAGGATTAAATACCCTGAAATAAGGTGCTGCATCACAACCACTGCTGCTGGCCCATTGCCAGCCACCGTTATTGGCGGCAAGATCAAAGTCCAATAGTTTCTGGGCAAAATAAGCTTCGCCCCAGCGCCAGTCGATCAACAGATGTTTGGTTAGAAAAGACGCAGTGATCATCCGCACACGGTTATGCATAAATCCAGTAGCATTCAACTCACGCATACCCGCATCTACGATCGGATAACCCGTCATGCCATCGCACCATTGCTGAAATTCTTTTTCATTATTCCGCCATTCGATCATTTCATATGCGGGCTTAAAACTTTTACCCTTACCCACCTGCGGAAAATGCCATAGGATCATGTGATAAAAATCGCGCCAGATCAATTCGTTCAGATAAGTTTCATTTAACTGTAATGCCCTTTTAGCCAAAGCCCGGATACTCACGGTTCCAAAACGGAGGTGCACACCCATTTTGGAAGTGCCGTTTTCCAATGCAGGGAAATTCCGGTTCTCTGCATATTGTTTTACAACAGCGTCTTCCAATTCCCTGGCAGGGAAAGGCCTGTCAACTTTTTGAAAACCCATGCTTTCCAATGATGGAATGGGTTTCGCCGGCTGCTGATAAAAATTGCCGAAGTATTTTTCTGTCGGAAAGGGTTTGAGATAAAATTCTGTCAGCTTTGTTTTCCATTTTCTGGAATAGGGGGTGAATACTGTATAGGGCTTGCCATCATCCTTGGTTACTTCATCCTTTTCAAATATCACCTGGTCTTTATAGGTAAGCAGGGTTGCTCCATGTTGTTTCAATAAGTTCTCAATGAGCCCTTCCCTTTCCAAAGCATAAGGCTCATAATCGTGATTGGTGAATACTTTCTCTATGTGATATTTTTCCAGAAGATCTTTGTAAATGGTTTCCGGAAATCCGTAATAAACGTCTAAGCTGCTTCCCACCTTCATTAACAGAGCCTGCATTTCTCCTAAAGCTGCGTGAATAAATTCAACACGCCTGTCGGCCTTATCATCCAGCTTATCTAAAATATTCCTGTCGAAAATAAAAATGGGCAGAACCGGGCGATCCGCTTTTAGCGCATGATACAAAGCCGCATTATCCGTTAACCGGAGATCGCGTCTGAACCATATGATGTTTATTGTGGGCTTCATGGCACTTGCTTTGCACAGGTAAACAGTTTTCTGAGAGAAAGGTTTATGGGTTTGCTGGTTTATTTGTTTATTGGTTTACTCGTTTATGGTAAGGAAGACCCAAATCATGCGAT
>CBHRAM010000472.1:0-2429 GCA_966076165.1 uncultured Chitinophagaceae bacterium | reverse complement strand
TCATGGATAGTATTGAATTTTCTGCCGATGTGCTCTTATCAAAATTGACAATACACAAAACAAACGAAGAAGTGATCATGCACCCGGTTTGCTCCGTACATAAAATGAATCTTTCTTCAAAGATCAATAAGATCGCCAACGAAACTTCAGAAAAACCGATCATTCCATTCAATGCCGGATGCTGCGGTATGGCCGGCGACAGGGGATTCTACTATCCGGGCCTGATCGCGTCGGCGACCAAAAAAGAAGCCGCTGAAGTATGTGAACATGCATCTGTCTCCTGCTATTCAAGTGGCAAACCCTGCGAAATGAGTATGTCGGAAAGCACCGGTAAAAATTACCGTTCCATATTTTATTTACTGGACGAGGTTTCCGAATAAATATTCCCCCCGTTGTTGGTCGCCCGACCATCAACAAGACATACGTATAAAACATAAGCCGCAGGTTCGCAGATTTTGTAATCTGCGAACCTGCGGCTTACCAATTTTTAATTCTTAATTTCTAATTTTTAATTACCTCTTACAGTTCTCTCAACCATATATTCCTGAAACTGATCGGCTCACTCTTATCTCCATGCGCCTGTAACTTAATAGGAGCGGGCCCATGCTTCTGATAGGATGGTTGGCCTATATACGGTGTATCACCTTTTAACTCAAAATTATTCTGCACAAGCACGCCATTATGAATGGCTGTAACCCTTGCCGGAGATTTTAGTGATCCGTCTTCATTAAAACGGGGAGCTGTCCAAACTACATCATAAGACTGCCATTCGCCGGGAGGTAAACAGGCATTTACCAAAGGCGGATTTTGTTTATAGATACTTCCTGCCTGGCCGTTCACGTACGTAGTGTTATTGTAATTATCGAGAACCTGCAGTTCATAACCGCCTGCGCCCTGTGTCAATGATGCTAAGAATACACCGCTGTTTCCTCTTGCCTGTCCTTCACCCGTAATATTGGCCGGTATGCGGTATTCAATATGTAACTGAAAATCGGTGAATGTTTTTTTGGTTTGAATATCTCCTGATTTTTTATTCACCGTGATCACCTTGTCTGCAACGATCCAGTCGGCCGGTGTCTTGGCATCTTTGGCTAAAACCCATTCATCCAGGTTCTTGCCATCAAATAAAATAACAGCATCCGATGGAGCATGGTAGGCATTACCCGGTGTTACTACTTTGGGTACGGGTGTATAATATTCCGTTGCTTTCGGATCGCCTTTTTGTTGAGCGAAAGAAACCATCGAAACCGATGTGAAAAGCAGTGTTGCTAGAATTCTGTTGTTCATGTTCATTAGATTTTTGGTAAGGTATAGCCGTTATGATATTGTTTTAATAAGTAAGCATCATTTACTGCCTGGTCTGTGAATTTTCCGGTCTTTCTGTCCCAGCTTAATTTCTGTCCCGTGCGAAAGGAGATATTTCCCATCTGCGCTACTGTTGCCACATGTGCACCGGCCTGTATTGAACAATGTAGGTCTTCTGTTTTGCGGGATTTAACCACATCCACAAAATTTACCCAATGCTTGTCAACACCGCTATCGGATGCTTTGACAAAGGGTTTGCTCACTTTATTCTTGCCCTGTTTTTCTTCGATCACTTCCCATCCGCCACGGTTAAGGATCAGGGTTCCGTTATTGCCGATATACGCAATTCCATGATCTCTTCCATAAGAACCGTTATCGATCCCCATCGCAGAATCCCAAACCAGATTGAACCCGTCGAATTCATAAAGTGTGGTCAAGGTATCCGGTGTTTCTTCATACAATTCAGGGTAAGCAAATTTTCCACCCAGTCCGCAAATGGTCTTGGGAAGATCCGCTTTCATACCCAATAATCCATAATCCAATAAATGCACGCCCCAGTCTGTCATCAATCCACCCGCATAATCCCAGAACCAACGGAAATCAAAATGGAAACGGCTTGCGTTGAAAGGCCTTGTGGTAGCGGGCCCCAGCCACTGTTTATAATCTACACCGGGAGGTGGGGCACTATCTGCCACAACAGGTTTGGGGCGCATCCATCCCTGGTAACACCATACTTTAACGGTACGGATATTACCGAGTTGCCCGCTTTGCACATAATCAACTGCATCTTTAAAATGTTGCTGGCTGCGTTGCCATTGTCCGGCCTGTACTACTTTGTTATAACGCTGTTGTGCAGCCACCATGGTTCGGCATTCAACAATGGAATTACCCACAGGTTTTTCTACATACACATCTTTACCTGCCTGGCATGCATGAATCATAATGAGTGCGTGCCAATGATCCGGTGTGCCGATGATCACCGCATCCACATCTTTCTGATCGAGCAGTTTACGGTAATCACCATATCTTTTAATTTTTGAAGTATCATAACTTTTGTCAGACAGTTCTTTCAATCGTTTATCGATCACATTCGAATCAATATCACAAACTGCTACCAGGTTCAC
>CBHRAM010000471.1:0-2454 GCA_966076165.1 uncultured Chitinophagaceae bacterium | reverse complement strand
AATGATTTGGAAAAAGCAATGATCTTTTTACGTCCATTCACAAAAGAAGCCAGTTTTAAGGCATTCTCATTTGCCTCTGCCCCACTGTTGCAAAGAAATAACTGGTAATCTTCTTTACCACTCACTCTTCCCAGTGTATCTGCTAATTGCTTCTGGATCGGGATGATCACAGAATTGGAATAAAACGCGATCTTCTCTAATTGGTTCTCAATCCTGTCTACCCAATGCGGGTGGGTATGGCCAATGCTGATCACGGCATGGCCGCCATACATATCTAAATACTGCACACCATCTGCGTCCCATACGTAGGAGCCTTTGGCACTTGTGATGGCGATATTATTTAAAGGATATACATCGAATAGTTTCATTTTTTTACGCTTAATGCTAAACGCTGAACGCCGAACGCAGTGTTATGCGTTGAGCGTTTAGCGTTCGGCTTATTTAAAAATAGTTTGCTTTCAATTTTAAACCGGCCGTCTCATCTATTCCAAAAACAAGGTTCATATTTTGAACCGCCTGACCGCAGGCACCTTTCAGCAGATTATCAATCGCTGAATGAACAACTATTTTCGTTCCTTGTTTTTCAATATAAATAAGACACTTGTTGGTATTCACCACCTGTTTCAGGTCGATCATGGTTTCACTTACATGCGTGAACGGACTATCTGCATAGTAGTCCGTGTACAACCGTCGGACCTCATCAATTGGCAAACCACAGTCAATAATAGAACTGATATAAATCCCTCTTGTAAAATCTCCCCTCCACGGTACAAAATTCACATACATGCCATCATTACCCTGCAACTGCTGCAGGCTCTGGTGGATCTCATTGATATGCTGGTGTTGTAATGATTTATACGCCTGTATGTTATTCGCCCTCCAGCTGAAATGCGAAGTGGTACTCAGTCCCTGTCCTGCGCCGGTTGACCCTGTAATACCTGTTGTATATACATCTCCCAATATACCGGCTTTGGCCAATGGCAATAGGCCAAGTTGAATAGCTGTTGCAAAACATCCCGGGTTGGCAATATTATTGGCGGACTGAATGGCTGCTTTATTTAACTCCGGCAAACCATATACAAATGAACGGTTGCCGAGAATTGACTTCGGACTTAAACGGAAATCCTGTGAAAGATCAATGACCTTAATATTATCTGCAATAGGGTTAGCAGCCAGAAATTTATTGGCGTCACCATGCCCCACACATAAAAACAAAACATCAATATCATTCTGTAGTGTGTCTGTGAATACAAGATCCGTTTCCCCAACAAGATCAGCATGTATCTTGCTTACAGGATTACCGGCATTGCTGGTACTGTGAACAAAAGAGATAGAGACAAGAGGATGATTGATCAACAAACGGATCATCTCACCACCTGTATAACCTGCACCTCCTACGATTCCTGCTTTTATTTTTTTCATACACTATAAATTGATCCTGTCACCGGCAGTATCAGGCTGCGATGAAAGAATGAATAGTAAATCTGTTGATGATTGGTTACTGATGCGGTGCTTCTGTCCGGGCTTAATATGAATACCTTCCTGTGCGTTAACCGTTATGAATTCATTATCTATTTCGAATGTGGCAATACCTTCCAGGATAAAAAAGAACTGCTGCGCATGTTCATGATAATGCAATGCTTCCGCAGTACCGGCAGGCATTCTTTCCTGTTTTACAGAAAGAGAGGGTTCATCCACAAAATTCCATCCATCGCAGGCATTGCCCCATTGGTAATGTTTCAAAGGTTCGTATATCGAAACCTTTGTCATTTGTTCGACTCTTTGATATTATGATAGATAGCCGTCTGGTTACCGAAGATCTTGGAGAAACCTCTTACATCATCTCCGCTCCAGCCGGTATTCATCTCGCCGTATTTACCAAACTTGCTGCTCATCAGGTCATATGCAGATTCAATACCGATCACCTGAAAACGGTAAGGTAGCAACTGTACAAATACATCGCCGGTAACATGGTTCTGGGAACTTTCCAGATAGGCTTCAATATCACGCATAACCGGATCAAGGATCTGGCCCTCATGCAGCCAGTTACCATAGAACTGTGCCAGTTGGTCTTTCCAGCCTAACTGCCATTTTGTGAGCACGTGTTTTTCCAATGCATGGTGTGCTTTTAAGATCACCATCGGAGCCGCTGCTTCAAAACCTACGCGCCCTTTGATACCGATAATGGTATCACCCACATGTATATCTCTTCCCACACCATAAGGCCCCGCTAATGTTTGCAGGTATTGAATGGCTTTGGTTGGGTGGTCAAACGTTTTATCGTTAATGCCCGTCAGTTCTCCTTTTTCAAAATGGAGTTTCACTTCTTCACTACCAGTTTTGGTTACCTGTGTGGGCCAGGCTTCTTCGGGTAAGATTCCTTTTGACTGCAGGGTTTCCTTACCACCCACACTGGTTCCCCATAAGCCTTTATTGATCGAATACGCGGCTTTT